>JAAEPL010000685.1 GCA_024232675.1 Planctomycetaceae bacterium | reverse complement strand
TTGCGCCAACTGAGCTTTGGTGAAACCGATCGCTCTCATTAAACCTAATTCTTGTCGGCGTTCCAGTATCGATCGCAATTGGACCGCTGCTAAGCCGAGTGTTCCCAAAAGAAGCCCTAACAGTCCGAGACTTTGGAAGGTACTGAGGTAGGTGTTTTGAACGGCCAGATAACCCGTAAGTAGACGTTCTGTGCCTTGGGCATCAAAACCTTGGTCTGATAACGCGGTTGTCAGTTGGTCAACCTCGCTCGTATCTTTTAGCTTCATCAAAAAAGTCCGGTAACCGCTGAGCTCAGGAAAGGCCTTAGTGAAATTGGTTTCCGAGATCAACAACATGCCTTGCAACACCGAGTTGTTAAGTAAGCCGACCAGGCGAAATGTTAAGCTTTCACCGGAATCGAAATCTACGGTGAACTCGGTGCCGGGTGTGTAAACTTTTAAGCTGTACCAAGCGGTGTTCTTGTCGATGATGACAGGAATCACCCCGTCCTCGGAGGTGGTATTCAGTAGTCGCCAAGGATTGTCTCCCCCCGTCATGGAGAACGAAAAGCGAGCCTGGCTCGCATCGTCGAAGTAGTCCATGGTTGCCTCTGTGACGCCGAGGACTTGGGGTTGGGAGGATTGATAGGGATTGTTGCAACTGGCGTCTTCGCCCTCTTTGTAGCGGAATGAGAGTACTCGGCTCGTATCGGCTAGGGTGGCGTCGGGGCCTATGAGTACTTCGCTTTGACCAGCCGGTGTATCTAGATTGGCAAATACAGGTTGGCTGGTAGTCGCGAGATAATTAAAACCCGCCGTTCCTTGCTCAGTGGGCGACAAGCGAAACGCGCTAATCGCCAAAATCAAGAAACTGGCGACGGCCACCAAGCCGATGGTCAATGTACTACGCATCGGGTTGCGTCCCGCGTGAGTGGTGGCCAAGCCACTTAAAGTAATTGCCTGTGTTTTCCCATGACCTAAACGGGAGATGTATTGGTGAATCCAAATTAGAGCCGCTAACAAAATCAAGAAACCGGAACCCATGAAGGCTCCCGCTTGGGATTCACCCGCCAGTTGGGTTGCCGCCAGATATGTCAAAATAACGGCGAGGAGAGTGCAGCCCACAATGATTCCGTTAGCGAATTTAGCAAGGCGAGCGTTGCGTTGCACTGATGTGGAATTGAGTTGACCGGATAGTAGACCTCGGACGGATTGCTTGCGAGCACTGCGGATTGACCACCCAATCGTGATACCGCATATCAAAAGTCCTAGACCCATTCCCAGCGGCAAGGTGAGAAAACCGATATGCATGTTTAAGAATGGCGTGGTAATGGCGCCTACCCACCATGTCTTTAAGCCATAAATCATGACGGATGCGTAACCAATTCCGAGAAAAACCCCCAGCAGCGAACCCGTCAAACAGACTCCCAGCATCTCCAACATCCAAATCCGAGCGACCTGCTTTTGGCGAAATCCGACAGCCAACAAGGTGCCCATTTCACTGGAGCGTTTTTGAAAGGCCAAACGGAACAAGAGGGATACCAAGGCTAAGGCAGCGGCGATTACAAACATGCTCAGCGAAAGAAACAAGGCATCGAAGGGCGTCGCACCCGCCGAGGCCTTGAGGCCATTTGATTTGATCGGGATTATCTGCAGCCCAGGCCATTCATTTTGTTGGCGAAACTGAGAGAGCAGTTTTTGTGTGATTTTAGCCAGATCCCATCCGGAGGCTGGAATCTGGAACGAAGTCGTGTCACCAAATCGACTCGCCCAAAGTTCACGTGCGGTGTCCAAGGAAACGAACGCTTTGGGGGTCGTTCGGTAATACGTCCAATAATCATCGTCTTGCGGACGGATTTGATCTGCGGTCTCAAATGGTAAGTCCCATCTTTCGATAGAATCGGCGTCCGTCAAACCGGGTACCGTGGGTGTGAAATCAGGGTCGTTGGCTCGAGTAGGCGCGGTGGAGAAGACGGCGGGTTTGAATCCTTGTCGACGACTGACACGCGGTGGTTCGGTAGGTTCGGTCACGTCCACAATGTCGGCAACGGTGAAATCTCGAAACCTCTCTGTTTCCTCTCCATGTGTTGTTTCGGGTTCGAAAAAGGAAAGTCGGAGAGTATCTCCCACCTCGAGATCTTGATCCTTAGCGGTCCAAGAATTGACAGCAATTTGATTCCCGGTCAAAGGCGATACGGTTTCACCGGCAATAGAGGGCAGCGAAGTGGATGTGAAGTCGACGGCTGAAACCATCGAAAAAGGAACTCCGCTGGACTTCGCATCGCCGCTTTTAACATCTCTGACGGCAACCATCTCATTAGCCAGATAGGTAAATACTTCGCTTGCTTTTGGAAATGCGGCGCGAATGCTGTTGGCTGTGCTTGTTGGTAAGACAAGTCGGTCACTTGAGAGGCTGAAGTAATCGAATACGTCAACGTCATCGAATGAACGAACGACGTGTTTGAGATTCAACCCCAGATCACCCAAGGTGGGTTCCAGTGCCCGGCTCACGCGTTCCGCGATTTCCGCATCTCCTGCATCGGACAGCCGGGTTGCCAATAAAAGCATGTTGGCTTGCTGGCGCGTTGTTTTGTATTTTAATACGCCGTCATTTAAGGCGTCTTGCATCGCGTTGATAGGAAGGTAGACCAAACGCGGTGCAATTTGCGTTGGGTGTAGCCCAAACCGTCCTAGTCCCTTGGCAGGGACGATCCCTACGACCTTAAGATCAACGATGCGTTCGACGAGATCTTTCTTGTTACCAAGTGAGCTGTCGGAAGCCAGAAGAGCCCGTTTGGGGACACCCACGGTCAAGCGAGCTCCTTCCAGGTTATCTTCGTCTAACCCTAAATCATCCGCGACCACTTGATTGATGATGACCTCATCCGCGGCTAGGTCAGGAAGGTTCTTGGTGAAGCTGTCACCGAATTGCCAAAATTTTGGCTGAATTCCAAGCAATGTCACCTGTCCAAGGTTCTTGGTGGAATCACTCTGGTTTCTTTCAACGGTGCCGTTGGGAAAGAAAATTACGGGGGTCGCGAGTTCCAGTTCCGAGCGAAACAAATCGGTTTGTTCCAGATCCGTCGCTAGGTCTTCCCGAAAGAAACCTTCGCTGACGATCATTAAATCGATTTTTCCGAGACGCTCGAGCGTCAGGTCACGCAGGCTTCCTCGCATGCTGTCGCCTACGATCAGGGCCCCCGTTAGCACGGCGGTGGCGGCCGCAACGCCCAACACGATCGCCAAATTGACTTGGCGATGAAAGGTCAGACTTTTTAGTGCGATCCAAAAATCGGACATCGGATTATGGTTACCTTTTTGGCGGACGGACTTATTTCAGCTCGACGAATTGACCCTGCTCCAGGCGTACCTTGTGATCAAATCTTTGGGCAAGGTCATCGTTGTGGGTCACGCAGACCAGAGTGACATCATCCTGGCTTTGCAGGTCGAGCAAGAGTTGGCCAATGGACTCGGCGTTCGCGCGATCAAGGCTCCCCGTCGGTTCATCAGCAAGCAAAATAGAGGGCTGGTTCATTAACGCTCGTGCCACGGCTACACGCTGTCGTTCACCTCCTGATAATTGCGCTGGTCGGTGATCACCACGATCTCCCAAGCCTACTCTTTGCAGTAACGATATCGCGCGGTTGCGGTGTGACTCGCTTACTTTACCCTGAGCGACGGCTGGAATGACAACATTCTCGCACGCCGTTAATTGGGGTAGCAGATGATGATCTTGAAATACAAATCCGATATTTTGATTTCGGAATTCGGCGAGCTTTGCTTCCGCTAATTCAAACGGATTCTCGCCCAATACAGAAACCACTCCGGCACTCGGATGATCCAGGGTGCCGATAATGTGCAGGAAAGTACTTTTCCCGGAGCCGCTGGGTCCGACCACTGCGAGGTTGCCGCCGGGTTCGACTTCGGCATTAATTCCGGCGAGGATTTCGAGTGAACCGACGGGCGTCGGAAATGTTTTGGTCAGGTTTTTTACGGAGATTGGGTTCATGGTTATTCGATGCTGCCAGCATGGTGGAGTTGAACGGAGCGTCGATCGTATTCGGTTTTTTCAGCGAATAAAAACGGGGATCCGGTCATTTGTAATAGGAGGTCACTGATTCCATTTGCTTTTGAAATTTTCATGCAGGGCCAAGCAGCCCAAGCCGTAAAAAGTGTATTCCACATCATCGGCATCATCCCACTCGGCTGCCCGAAATCCGCCTTCCGCTAATTGTAACGAATCGATAAATCGTCGCAGTGGGTCGAGTTCCAATTCGTGCAATTCGCCTAAATCGTCAATCGTTAACATGCCGGTAAAGGTGCTCAAGGCGTCAGCGATAGGAATCCGCGTATTGGCTCGCAGACCTCCCTCTTCTGTTTGCATGTCCAGCAGAAAATCCATGGTCTGATCGATAGTTTCGCTATCGAGCTTGTCGAGAATTTTTAGCGTGGCGATAGCGGCAGCCGTTGGGTTGGTGCCGGCGCGGCGAGCGGCACGGATTTCGCGGAAGCCACCGGCATCCGCTTTTTGGTCCTGAAGAAACTGAACGATTTTTTCAGGTTCCGATATGTCCTCTCCGATGAGTTGCATGACTAAGAGGACCAGAAAGGTGTGGTAGGTGCTGCCCGCATGGCCCTCTTGCGCTTTTGCGAACCCGCCATCTTCACGACGAAGTGAGTTCAGGAAATCGGCCACTTTTTGACCCCAGCCTTCGTCCGCTTCTTGAAAGACTTCCACGCCACAGAGGGCGTAAAGCAGCGCCGAGGAGTAAATCAAGCTGAAGAAATCGACAATGGATTGCTGAGATTCGAGGTGGGAACGCAGGAAAGCGGCGGCTTTTTCAGTGGTCTGTTCGTCGAGTTCTTCCAGAATTGCCAAACCACGCAAGGCAAACGATGTGTAATACAAATCGCTGCCGCCCATGCGACCGGCAAACCCACCATCCGCTTGTTGCGCCGCTTTTAGATACCGCGCATGTCGATCCCGAGTTTCTTGGGGCAGCCGGGAGATGCCGGCTGCTAGACGAAGCGTGAGATCCTGAAGATACGCTGACATGATATTAGGCTTCGAGTCTTGACGGCTAACGTCTGTGAAGGATTCCGACAGAGATGGCTTTTACGATCATTATGCTGGATCAACTGCGAACACCGCCAGTTTCTCACGGAACGCTGGCGGGATTTCGATGGGAACGGGTTTGACCGGCGAATGCAAATCATGGTTGGGCGGAATTTCACAGCAAACCGTCGTCGTGGAACCCGAGGCAACCGGAGTACCGTCTTTGTCGGAGAAATCAAATCGCCACGAAATACTCTTTCCACCCAGTCGCTCAATCGTAACGTCAATCGTAATGACTTGTTCGAACTTGATAGATTTTCGGTAGTCGCATTTAGCGGAGACGCGAGGCCAGGAAACGGTCTTCCCGTCTAATTGACTGACGACGCTTAGTCCGATGTCGCGTAATAGACGATGTTCGGCTTCTTCCATGTAGGTGAAAAAAACGGAAAAGTGAACGATTCCGGCAGCGTCGGTATCTCGGAATTCGACGCGCCGCTGGGTTTGGTATGTCTCGGCCATGGAAATCAACGTGTTCAAGAGTGTGCAATGCGGAACCGTTTAGATGGTATCCGCTTTCGTGGTTCGAATCACGGGGGAGAACGCTGCGTTAATCCCGTTTTGTCTGTCTTTGGCCTGCGTTCTTTGAGGAACCGACAGGAAAGCAAGGCTCGCCAGCGGATTCATTAGCGAGGTTGCCAGCGCCAGTCTGGTGAGTGCAAAAAAAAAGCCTGACTCGTACTTGGAGCCAGGCTTTCGTATGTGTGGTATCCCGATGCATGGTTGTTGGCCTCACCGGGTTATCGGGCTTAGTCACCCACGAAGGGCAGCAGGGCCATGAAACGGGCTCTTTTAATAGCTTCCGTTACTGCTCGTTGACTGACGGCCGAGCAACCTGTTTTTCGGCGTCCGACGATGCGGCCGTGTCGGCTGACCAATTTCTTCAGGAAATCGACGTCCTTGTAATCAACGTACATGGGGCGAGGTCGTTCGCCGTCTACGTAAAGAGGATCTTTGCGTACAGTTCGCGCCTTGGCCTTCATTTTGCGACGCGATCGTTTTTGTGGTCTTCTCATGAGAGATTCGAAATAGTGGATTGATCTTTAATATTGGAATCGCACATTATGAGGATTCGGGCCCAAAGTGCAAGACACTTTTTCCCGTAATCGTGGGCAAAAACGGCTTTTGGTAGCAAGTAAAGCCACTCTAGAGTAACCAACCCGGCAACTCACCGAGAGACCCAGCATTTCCGCCCCTAATTCGGTTCGTCCGTCTCTGGTGCGAATAATCGGCTAGTGATACGATTTTCTACGGTATGTGAGCTTTCTCGACCGTTTGGGGGGCCGTACTTGAGAGTGAGCCGAGTCTTACCGAATTACAGGAATATCTACCCATCAGGATCCTTGAAATGAATTGTTGCCAATCGCTTTTTCAACGCCCGGCATTTTGGCTGGCTGGCTTTATTGCCGTTATTGCCGTGGGTTTTAGTGGCTGTCAAAAATCAGAAAACGGCCGAACCTTTGTCACAATCGGAACCGCCCCTGGCGGAGGCGCTTTTTCGGCTGTTGGCAATGCCATGGCCAATACGCTCGATGCCAATCCCAGCGATAACAATTGGGAGGTGACCGCTCAGGGGACCAAGGGAACGCTGGAGAATATCCGCAAACTTGATTCCGGTGATATTGAATTTGGCATGGCCAACGCCGCTGTCACCTATTTTGCAACGCGAGGTGAAGGGGCTTGGAAAAAATCCTACAAGGTGAATGCGGTCGCCACGATGGCTCCCAATGTCGGAGTTTTTGTGACGACGGAAGGTTCGGGAATCAAGAAAATTGCTGACCTCAAGGGAAAGCGTGTCGTTGTGGGTCCGGCGGGAGCCGGTTTTGAGTATTTTCTCAAGCCTTTGCTCGCAGTGCATGGTGTGCAATACGAAGACATGGATGTTATCTCTGCTAATTATTTAGAATCTGTTGAGCTGATTGGAGATGGGAAAGCGGATGCGGCTTTCATGGGAGGTGCGATTCCCATTCCTGCCGTCTCAAGTCTTTCAGCTACCGAGGATGTCGTTTTTGTCCAATTCGATGAAGACGCGCCCCAGAAGTTAATGGAGCAACATCCCTTTTACTTTCCTGTCACGATTCCTGCGGCCAAGTACAGCGACTTGGATGAAGACATGCTAGGCATTAATGTCGGCAACATGATGCTGATTACGCACGCTGACATGGACGAAGAGTTGGTTTATCAGGTGACCAAGGGGATTTACGAAAACCGCGAAGCCATTGCCGATCAGCACCCCGCTGGTAGAGCCTTGGCGGCGAAAAATATTGTTCGTGATACCGGCATTGAATTTCACCCCGGTTCCATCCGTTTCTTCAAAGAAGCGGGTATCTGGCCTGAAGCGGACGCCGAGCAAGCCAACTAAGCCCATCGCGAACTGCATTGGATCGGCCGACCGCTAGCGCAGGGAATTTTGGTTGAGACCATGTCAAAAGAAAACTCTCGCAAGATAAGAGATCGCATTTATGATGCCATCTCCGTTATTCTTTGCCTGTTCGTGTTAGTCATCGTGAATACGACTTGGATGGGGCAACAGCCCCGTCTGGCCCTGTTTGCGATGCAGGGCCTAATCCTGGTGTTTTTGAGCTTTCCGTTTTTCTTGAATAAAGGCGAAGGTGTTGCCGGCAGGCTAAGCATGGGGCTGTTGGTCGCGGCCACGGTATTTTCGTTCGGTTATGTGTTTGTCCAAAGCGATCAAATGTTTTCGCGCTTTTGGGTGGATGGCACCATGCTTGGCGATCGCGCGGGCGTGGAAAAACCTTTCGAGTTCGTGATCGGTTTAATTGGCGTTCTGCTGATTCTGGAGGCAACCCGTCGATCGATTGGCTGGACGCTGCCGATCCTTACTGTGATCTTTGTGCTCTACGGTTTCTATGGTCAAAGCATGCCTGACTGGCTGTTTCCGCACCGGGGACTGTCTTGGGAGCAAATGGTTCAAAAGACCTTCTTGCAGTCGGGCACGATGAGCGTCTTCGGAATCGCTCTCAACGTAATGTTCAAATACGTGTTTCTCTTTGTGTTATTTGGAACGTTACTGGATCAGACGGGCGCCACAGGTTACGTGATCCGGCTGGCTCGTCAGTTATTTCGTAAAAGTCCGGGGGGGCCGGCCAAGGTAGCGGTGTTGAGTAGTGGCTTGATGGGCTCGCTTTCTGGCAGCGCTGTTGCCAATACGGCAACCACCGGAACGTTCACCATTCCTTTAATGAAGAGTACCGGATTCGATTCCGAGACGGCCGCCGGGATCGAAGCGGCTGCCAGTTCCGGCGGGGCCTTGATGCCGCCGATCATGGGAGCGGGTGCTTACATGATGTTGGAAATTGTTCCCGATGTCACGCTGTTAAAGATTATTCAGGCGGCATTGATTCCGGCGATTTTGTATTACACGGCTCTTCTACTAACCGTGCACTTTCATGCTCGAAAAATTAACGCGGGCGTCGACACGCTCAGCGAAGAGACCAATGCCGGCCAGTCGAACTGGTTTCAGGGCGTCGTTTTCTTTGGCTCTTTTGTGTTGCTGGTGGGGCTGCTGTTATCCGGGAAATCGCCCTATCTGTCTGTGAGTTACAGTCTGCTGGGGATTTTGGTCCTCAGTATGTTCAGCTCCCAAACCCGATTGAATCTTCGCAAAATCGGTAATGCGATGATCATCGCCGCCAAGTCCGGAACTGCCTTGATTGTTGCGGCCTCATGTGTCGGTGTCATTTTGGGTATCGTCGACATGACAGGTTTGGGCCCCGCTTTGCCTGCTCAGGTGCAAGCGTTGGCAGGCGGGCATGGCTTTTTTGCCCTGCTTTTGCTGATGTTTTCGACCATTGTGCTAGGCATGGGTTTACCGTCGGCGGTCTGTTATTTGCTGGTCGCTTTGACGGTCGGGTCGGTGCTCGATTCGCTCAATACTCCGCCCTTGGCGGCTCATCTCTTCATCTTCTATTTCGGCATGATGTCGATGGTCACACCTCCGGTTGCTTTGGCCGCTTATGCGGGAGCGGCAATCGCCAAAGGCGATGTGATTAAATCGGCGTTCGCAGCCTTTCGCTTTGCCTTGGTGGGATTCGCCCTGCCCTTCGCATTCGTTTTTCGACCCGAACTGCTGATGTTGACTCCGGATAACCAAGCGGCGGGTCCTTTGTTGATTGGAGCCCATGTGGCGGTAACGCTGGTGGGTATTTTGGGACTCTCTGCGGCGATTACAGGATATGCGTTTCATCGCATGAGCATGCTCCTGCGTTGCCCTCTATTGATTATTAGTCTGGTGATTTTTCTCACGCGTTGGGAAGGCTTGCAATTCGCGGCTCAAATGGGGGCCGTGGTTTTGGTCTTGGCATTGTTGGCGATGAACTTTATTGCAAGCAAATCGGAACAAGAAAATAAACCTGCTTCTCTTCCGGAAGCGGCGCCTGATGCAAAGGAGACACCATGAAAAAGTGGTTTGTTTTTGTAGCGGTATTAGCTTTGTTGATCGCTCATCAGGATTATTGGCAGTGGGCGCGGACCGATTTGGTGTGGGGCTTTGTGCCTTACAACATGGCCTACCACATCGGCATTGCCTTGGTGACGTCTTTGATGTGGTTGGTGGTCTGTACGTTCTGCTGGCCAGAGGGGTTGGACGACATTCAGGTGGAAAACGAAGAGAGTGAGTCGCCGTGACCCAGCTAATTATTATCTGCTGCTATTTGGCTGCCCTGTTGGGATTAGGGTTATGGGCGAGTCGTTATTTTCGCGGTACTTCAGAAGATTACATGCTGGCCAGTCATTCGATCGGGCCTTTTCTGTTGTTGATGTCGTTATTTGGAACCACCATGACAGCGTTTGCTTTGGTCGGTTCCACAGGCAAATCCTTTATCTTGGGCTCCGGTGTTTTTGGCCTTCTGGCCTCTGCCGCAGGGATCGTGCATTCCCTTTGTTTTTTGATCATCGGAGTTCGTCTGTGGGCGATTGGTCGCAAGCACAACTATCGCACCCAAATCCAATACTTTCGGGCCCGCCTCGATAACTCATTTATTGGTTTGTTGCTGTTTCCGATCCTTGTGGCTTTGGTCGTCACCTATTTGTTGTTGGGCGTTGTCAGTTGTGGCGCCGTCGTCAGTAAGGTGACGGAGGGCGCCTTCGAAAACCAAGGTTGGTTCGAGTTTGTGAACTATGGTGTTCCACCCGCATTGGCATCCGCGGTGATTTGTGGTGTGGTTTTGACCTATGTGTTTTTTGGTGGAATGCGAGGAACGGCTTGGGCGAACGCTCTGCAGACGAGTGTCTTTATGGTCTTAGGATTAGTGACATTTGTGACGATCGCCCGTGCCTTGGGAGCCGAAGATACACTTTGGAAAAGCCTGACCGCCGCATCGGAGAAGATTCCAGAGAGCCATGCCGGCCGCGAGAAAATTTCGGCTGCTAAATGGTTCTCGTTTTTGTTTATCCCGCTTTCGGTGGCGATGTTCCCTCATATTTTTCAGCATTGGCTCACAGCCCGCAGCGCATCCGCGTTTAAGTTACCAATTATTATGCACCCATTTTTTGTGATGATCGTTTGGGCGCCTTGTGTGCTGATTGGCTGCTGGGCTGCCGGCAGCGGGCTTTCTTTTGAAAGCGAAAATGTGGTGTTGGCCAAGCTGGTCAAACAATTTGCCAGCCCGGTGTTAGGCGGTTTACTGACGGCGGGGATTCTGGCTGCCATCATGAGTTCCCTGGACAGCCAGTTCCTATGTTTGGGAACGATGTTTACCGAGGATGTCGTGCACTCGCTGCACCCTGAGATGTCCGATCGGGCACGCATTTGGTACGCCCGGTTTTTTGTGTTGCTGATCGTCGTGGTGACGTTTGTTTTAAGTCTCTTTCCACGAGCGGTTTTCGATTTGGGTTTGTGGTCCTTCAGTGGATTTTCGGGTCTGTTTCCCTTAGTTTTTGCTTCGGTGTATTGGCGAAAACTGACCGCTTCGGGAGCGATCGCCAGTGTCCTCGTTACGGGATTGGTTTGGTTCGTGCTTTTTTATCGATCTGATTTTGGTGGCAATGCTCGCTATACCTTTCCCGAACAGGCTTTGACGCTGGGGCCAATCGTGATTCCACCCATGTTGGCGGTCGTGACCATCTGCGCCGCATCAACGCTAACGCTGGTTGTCGTTTCGCTGGTGACCAAACCGCCAAAACCGGAAGTGGTCCGTCGGTTTTTTGATTAACGAGCAGATTGGCGTTAGACTTTGATGGGCGGCCAAGCGGAGCAATGAACTTGCGCTTGCCAATGCCCTCAACGCACTCTCCTTTCGCTTAGCAGGAATAGGTAATCTCCGTGAACACTCTCCACAAGTTTTGCCGTTGGATTTGTTTCGCCAGCGGTATGTTTGGCTGCGTTGCGGTGCAAGTCGAGGCGGAGGAGCTTCCCAACTTGGTTGTGCTCATGTCGGACGACGCGGGTTACGCGGACTTTGGTTTTCAGCCCCTTGTGGCTGACGATTATCGCTCATTGACTCCACGTATTGACTCCATTGCCAAGCAGGGCTGCCGCCTTTCGAACGCCTATATGAGCGGGGCAGTATGCAGCCCCAGTCGAGCCGGGTTCATGACGGGCCGGTATCAACAACGGTTTGGTCACGACAATAATATTCCGCCCGGTTATATGAAAGGTGGTTTACCTCTGACGGAGACGTTTATGGCCAAGCGGTTGGGCGATCTTGGCTACAAGACGGGGCTGATTGGCAAATGGCACTTGGGGTATCCCGAGGACTATCAACCCAATCAACGCGGTTTCGACTACTTCTACGGTTGCCTGCAAGGTTCGCGGAAGTACTTCCCCATCGAAAATGTTTCTCCTCATCGTGTATTTCTTGAGAATACCACGCCTACGGAAGAGGCCGGCTATATCACCGACCGCATCGGTGACGGGGCTTGTCGCTTTATCGAAGCCAATAAAAGTAATCCATTTTTCCTCTTTGTTTCATTCACGGCAACACACGGTCCGCTGGATGTGAAAGAAGAGCATTTGAAAAAACTTGCCAATATGAAACCTAATAAACGGAAAAAGAATGCGGGATTGATGGTCTCGTTGGACGAGAACGTAGGCAAAATACTTGACCAACTGGATGTCCTCGGGCTGACCGAAAAAACGCTTGTGGTGTTCACTAACGACAACGGTGGGCAAACCCAAAGCGGCGCGAATAATCACCCTTTACGAGGACGCAAGGGGCAGCTCTGGGAAGGCGGAGTACGTGTGCCGATGGCCATTCAATGGCCGGGCCATATCCCCGCAGGCTCGGTCTTTGAGGAACCCGTCATTTCACTGGATTTGTTTCCGACGTTTTTGGCTGCGGCGGGAAAAGCTCCCGATGCGGCTTGGAATCTTGATGGCATTAACCTGTTGGATTGCCTTTGCGGCAAAGCAGAAGCACTGCCTGAGCGCGACTTGTATTGGCGTCGCCAAGGGTCGGCAGGCTCCATCGCGATTCGGCACGGGGATTGGAAAATGATCCATCAAAGAAAACTGGCTGGGGCCCAACCCGAGCTCTATCATTTGCAGAATGATCCATCCGAAGCCGTTGATTTGGCCGCCGAAAATCCCGAGATCGTCGCGCAGTTAAGTGAAAAGGTCACGGCCTGGGAAGCGGAGCTTAGCGAACCCATTTGGGGTCCGTTGAAACGCCGTAAATAATGCATTGCGCCGGCAAGTGAATCGCAGCCAAACCCGCCGCCAGTCTGTTTTTGCAATAGCAATGATGCCAAGGCGATGGCAATAAACTTGAAACAGGGTTCGGGTGGGAGCTAGGAAATCACCCAGCCGACTTGGTCAATTCCGATGTCCCACGTAAAGGGGGCATTGGAAAATGCGGGGCTTATCCATTGCACCTTAGCAATGATCTCGCCGGTACTTTGTCGCAAAAATCGGGAAAGATCTCCGCTGGCTGAGAGGCTGACAATGGAATCTTCATTGGTGGCGGCACGTGTATCAAACAGCTCCCACTGTTTATCCGCATCATTCCATAACTGGATTGTCTGAATCACATCTCCACTTGGGCCACCGGACATATTGGCTTCTAAATGAAAGCCGAAATTATTGACTGTCCCACTGTATTCAGAGACCAGAATCATATCGATCTTCTGTTTCAACGGGTTGCTTGTCGGAGATGGTGCGATTGTAAAATAAGAATTGTTACTGGTGTTGGTATCACTCAGCGAACCTGCCGAAACCAGTCCGTCTAGCAATTTCTTACCGAGCGGTTCTACCAAAGTCGTGGTGCGCTGCACGAAATACTCTCCCGCACCTCCTGCCGATGTGACGGACAGGCGGTAATCACCCGCTTGGCTTGGCAGGTAATAGAGTGATTCAATTCCCGAAGCTACCAAAGCTTGGGAACCAAAAGCTTCGTAGAGTTCGAGACGTAAGTCGCTGCCGGCTGGCGTGTCCAAGCCGTTGTCCAGCCAATAGGGACCCTCGCCCGGCAAGAATGCGTCAAATCTTAGCGGCTCGCCGGTAACGCCTGATACCAACCAAGCATCCTCCGAGCCCAGTGCGCCGAAGACGATGTTGTCCAACGGGGTAATATCGCTACCCACGCCTGCGGCGATGATGTAGGCAATGTCATCGGTTGGCCGAGTGATCGTCAACGTTTCACTCGATCCCACCGAAACGCTACCGGATACGACTTCCTCCAGTAGATTTCCCAGTTGGTCAAAAGCGCGAAGGTAGCCTACATCGGATGAATCATCCGAGCCCACGTCGATGGAAACGAAACTGGTCGGTTCATCAAAATCTGCCCGCAGTTCGTCGAATCCTTCCGTCCATCCAGAAGCATTGCCTGGGCCAGGTGAAAATACATTGTCTCCAGTAGGAGCTCCGAAAGAAGCGAACTCAGCGACGACGTTGGACCCGCCGATAGGATTCGAAAGTGTCACACCGGCAATCGCATTATCCAAGATGGAGCCCGCATTAAAGCTGTCCGGTTCGACGGTTTGTTCGCTTGCCAAACTTACAAACCCGAACATGCCATCAAAATCGTTGATGTCTTGGGGGGATGCAAAGCCGTTCGGCTCTAAATCAAAGATCGCGTTTCGTGTCACTAGCAGGCTGTATTCCGTACTGTCACCCGTGACACGGGCGTACCAAGTATCGGTTAATCCATCATTCGTGGGATCTTGAAAAGAAGCGATGGAGCTCGAAACGTTTTGGCCACCGAGCCCGGTTTCCAGCAAGTTACCCAATTCGTCGAATAACTCTATCAGCACATTCCCACCGCTGGTGAAAGCCGTCCCTGAAAGGGTCGCGTATTCTCCATCTTG
>JAAEPL010000684.1 GCA_024232675.1 Planctomycetaceae bacterium | reverse complement strand
TTTATGAATTTTCCGGGCTAGATAGACACCAGCCAAAATATGGCACGCCCCATGGCCGAAAAATACCCGATCGGGTAAATTCCATCGTTTTTCAGGATTTTGTTTTATGCCCGGCTTGAGTTGATACATCTCTCTATTTGGCAGCTAACGCCCCGCATCAGCGGCTGAGGAAAGCGCAGCTTTCCGAAGTCCGCCTGCATGCGATTGTTGAACGAAGCCGCTACGCGGCAGGTTAATTCCCTATTCATGTAATCTACCTCTGGCCCAATCCCGAGCTTGACTAAATGAGGAGTTTATCATGAACCCATCCGAACAAAGCCGCTACAACGATCTCTACCAACAGCATCTCAGAGCCCTGAAACTTCAGGGAATGGGCCACAAAACCATCGACGCCTATGCCCGTGCACTGCGCCGGGTTGCCGAATACTACAATCGTTGCCCCGACCAGTTGAGCACCGAGCAGCTAGCATGCTATTTTTCCGACCTGGTCGATTCGCATTCCTGGAGCACCGTC
>JAAEPL010000683.1 GCA_024232675.1 Planctomycetaceae bacterium | reverse complement strand
CTGGCGAAGCTACCCTCACTCTGGAAACGCCCGTCACCGCCTTGCCCGGATTTTCCAAACCCGCTCGTGCTCTGCATTTGGGCGTTACTCCCAGCGGAACCATTCCCCGAATTATTTTGATATCGGTTCCGTTGAGATTGTCCTCTTTGAGAGAAACCTTCATTGCGTGAACTGCCACTCAACGGTTGCCCGCCAAGCGAACCGACGCGATTCGGCCCGGTATTAAACCAAGTCGCCAAGCCGGCCTCCACCTGCTGCAACTGACGCTGTTTCGATATGGAAATAGCCTGTCTCAAGCTGGACGCCAAATTGGAATCTGGCTCACCCCAATTTAATCGTTTTTCTTTTTCTACCAGTTCATAACCAAACTCATCATCCCAACTGGTCATTGCACGACGCGCGACCGCGTACGCCGTCGCACCACCGGGCCTCACAACGATCAATGGATAGGGCTCGCCTTGGGTTCCCGCCGTGTCGAACTTGTTCCAGTGTTCGCGCGTTGTTAACAAGGCGACGTCTAAAGGGTTACCCGGTAGAATGGGCTTAGTGAAATCATCCAAACCGATCGTGATGCCCGAGGGCTGCAATTGAATACCACTTGGTGTGCACTCCACATAGATCGGGCGTCGCTCGGTGCCACCGGAAGTGCGGGTGGGCACGATCGAATAGAGTACCGGTTGCTCGCCCTTGTTAGTGCGAGCAAGCTTGAGATCAGAACGTTTTTTTTCAATCTTTCGACGTAGTTCCGCAATCCGCTTTTCATCTTGTTCACGGGTTTCCGAGGTGCCTGAGTCATTACTGACAAGCCCTTGAAACTGGGACTCCAGCACGCGGGTTTCCTCGTTGAGCCTGCGGATCTCTTCGTCCAGATGACTGCGACGCAATTTCTCTTCTTCCAGCCGACGCTTCAAATTGGGTCGCATGTTGGCCAAAGATTCCACACGAAATTGTTCCAAGTCCAAAGAATCTAACAGGACTTCGCGTTCCTTTTGAAGTTCCTCAAGCCGCTCAAGATTGGCTTCCTGGGCCTTGCTGGCCGAACTGCTAACGGCCAAAACGAGCATCACAATCAGTACGCCCATCGTACAGATCAATACCGCCAAAAACGGGAACAAACTGACTGCGACGCCTGTTTCCCGTTGTCGTTTTCGACTCATGCTGCGTGTCTCACCGTATCCGAACCGGAATCACCTTGCTCAGTATTCGTTTCCGCAGCATCTAATTGAGTTAGCCGAAACTCCAATAATCGCACCGCCGTTGCCAGCTTGTCACTGGCGTCTGAGTATTCCGCTGATAAAGGCACATTTTCAAGATAGTCAGCGATCGCTTGTTTGGTTTCCGCGAGGGAGCCAATGTTTTCCAAAGATTGCATCATGTTTTTCGAATATTCGACCAGCTGTTGCTGATGACTGGCTAATAAGCGGGCGTTCTCAGAAAGCGCGACTTGCCATTGCTCCCAGCGGCGACCTACCGCTTCATCACTCTTCTGAATGGTTTCTCGCAAACGATTTCCAAGGCTTTCCGTGGAAGTGTTGAGTGCCGACTCAAGATTCTGTTGAACTACGGTTTGAGTCGACCTTACCGATTCGACCCATGCAGATTCGGCAGCATCGATGTTAGCCCGCCACAGCTTGACCTGCCGGTCCACCAATTGCTCGGTCGAACCCAGCACTTGCGCGCCGATCGCTTCCACTGCTTGCACATAAGAATCTTTCGCTTGATTCGTAAGCTCCCAATGCGGCAACAACTCTTCTCGAGTCCGTGACTCCACTTGAGTCAGCAAACCTGATTCGGAGCGATCCACCGCAAACATGGTGAACATCAAAAGAATGGCAAACGTCAACGCAATCGCAGTGGTATCAAACGCGACGTAAAGACTACTCCGTAAGCCTCCCATCATCTCCTGAAAATCATTGTCTTCACCGATCTCTAAGCCACCCAGTGCCTCAGAAATCCCTAATACCGTGCCGAGAAATCCCAGCATGGGAATTGCCCAGACCAAAATCTTGGCGAACGAATAACGATCGTGCTTCTCGTCTTGATCCAATTCTGAAGCGTATTTCAACTCTTCTTCTAAGCCATCAGGTGAACCATTGCGTTGCACGAAGTCTAGAGCCGTATAGAGACGCCTCCAAAAATAGCTACGCCGACGCCGTCCCTGATGTCGTTCCAAACGGCTTTGCAAATCATCCGTCGTAGGGGTGCCTCCCTCTTCCGCAGACTCTACCTGTAATTCGCCAGCATTTCCCGCCAAAGAAATTTTTGACAGTAAACTACGTTGTCGAATGATATCGCAGAGAATGAACATCAGCGAAGCCATCCCTACAAAGAACATCGCCGTGGTGACTTTGGAAACCGTATGGCCCGCCAAATATCGGGTCACCATCTCGTTATCGATCGTTCCATTGTTAATCGATGCGAATAACACAATGAACGCCGCCAAGCCCAAAAGAATTGGCATGACGATGTTGTAAGGCAGGGTGGGTCGAGAAGTCTGTTTTGAACTCATCCGAAAAAGATCCGGTTTCAAGTTGAACTGAAGACGAAAAAATTGGCACTTTAGCCATTCGGAAAAATCGGCAAAGTCGAGGCGTACAGATTAAGGAATTGATAAACTTCCCCAAGATTTACCAATTTGCGATAGCACTTTTCAACTAATTTTCACCGAGTCAATTTTCCATCCGTTTATCGTCAAAGTATTTCGCATAAGGCTCCGATAAATACTTTTGTTGACCTGATCAACACAAATGGGAAATTGCATCTGCATTGCAGTATCCCAGGGGGGGACTAGTCCGGAATCAGCCACTTGGCCTTCCGGGCTTATTTTTTGCGCTGACCTCAACCTTCGAGGCTGGCGATTCTTACTCCGCGTGATCAAACGCGTGATTGTCACCCAATATTCAAGCGTTCCTGCAAGCCGCCGCTTGCACACTACTGCATTCGTGCTTTAATTGCCCCATGAGCAAATTTTCCGACTACCTCCGCCTGATGCGGATCTCACTCCTGCCAACCGCTTGGTCCAACATCCTCATGGGATTTGCCATTTCGGCGCTGCCCACGGCAACGCCTTATCAATGGTGGGGTTTATTGTTGCTACTGCTTTGTTCGAGCTGCCTGTATCTCGCAGGTATGGTCATGAACGACGTGTGCGATTTTCGCTTAGACTGTCAGGAGCGCCCCGAAAGAGTACTTCCCAGCGGCAAAATCTCCCTAACGCAAGCCAAGGTATTGCTATCCGGGCTCGTCATCGTCGCCTTCGTCTCTGCAAGCGGAGCCGCCACACTGAGCCAAAGTGAATTATGGACCCCGGTGTGGGTCGCATTTTTGATCCTGATATCTGTCTACCTCTACAACGGTTGGGCGAAATCCACTTGGTTGGGCCCATTCGCGATGGGATTTTGCCGGACCACCAACGTATTACTGGGCTGTTCTCTCACTAGCAGCGCGCAAAGTTTTCCGTTTTTCGATTCTGTCCAAATCTATATCGCGGCTTGCGTCGGTGTTTACGTTGCTGGCATTACGCTGTACGCCCGTGACGAGCACCAATCCAGTTCCCGCACCAATTTGATCGGAGGGGCCAGTCTGATGACGATAGCTGTCGCGGGCCTGGCAGCTCTGCCGTACACCCCGCAATGGCTTGACGCGGAAAACTCTGCCGGAAACACCATCGCCCAGCTGCAGCGTCCCATGCTGTTTGTTGGTTTATTAATCATGATGATCTTTCCCGTGTTCCGAAATTTGCTGGTGGGAATCTCGACACAAGCACCCCGAGATGTGAAAAAAGCCGTAGTCACAAGCCTACTCACAATCATCATGATAGATGCTTCGATTTGCTATCTGGTATCATCCAACACTCCCATTTATGCTTTATTAGTGGCTTTGTTGATCATTCCAGCGTGGATCACCAGCCGACGGATCATGGCAACCTAACCCGTTTTTTTCCTAAAGCACCTGTGTATCTCGGTTACAACACGAACGGACTCGCTAATCACGATCCTCTGCAAGCGATCGAATTGATTGCAGAATTGGGATACGAGGGAATTGCGATCACCGTCGACCATGGGTGGTTAAATCCTTTCGACTCACAATTCGATGTGCGGCTCCGCGAATTCCAGAACGCTTTGGAGCTTTACCGCCTAAAAACCGTTGTAGAGACCGGCGCTAGATTCCTTTTAAACCCGAACGTCAAACACGAACCCACGTTGATCAGCGAAGGCTCCGAGAATCGCTCCCAGCGAATCGACTATCTCAAGCATTGCATCGATGTAGCAGCCAGTTTGGGAAGTGATTGCGTTTCGCTGTGGTCCGGCAAAAAGCCTGACACGGTTAATCTGCAAACTGCCATGGATCGTCTAGCCGAATCGTTAGACCCAGTAATTCAGTACGCAGAAAGTAATGGCGTCATCATCGGTTTTGAGCCAGAACCAGATATGCTGATTGACACCATGAATGCCTACGAGCGTTTGCTGCAATGGATCGACAGCCCCGCTTTCCAACTCACGCTGGACATTGGTCATCTATTTTGTCAGGGCGAGGTCCCCATCGTTGATTTCATCTGGCGATGGAAAGATCGCATTGTGAATGTGCATATCGAAGATATGAAAGCAGGCGAACACGAGCATCTGATGTTTGGCGACGGGCACATTCATTTCCCGCCCATCTTTGCTGCTTTGCAAGAAATCAATTACCAAGGTGGCGTGTATGTCGAACTTAGCCGACACAGTTTCAACGCGCCAGTATTTGCCAAACAGTCCATTGATTTCCTCGCTCCATTCTTCTCCCAAGAAAAACCCAAGCCGGGGCCAAGAAGCCCCTTCCACACAGATCGCAATTCGGGTGAAGGCCTGATTTAGATTCTTGGGGATGCCGTTCCGTTGATCGTTACGGAGGAACCACAACGCCGCCGCGTTCGGCCAACTCGTCATCCAACTGGAAGAATCCATCCTGCGAAATACCCGTGTAGGAAATATTAAGGTATTTCAATTGAGCAAGTTTCAATAACGGTCCAATGGATTCGTCGGTCAACTTGTTGGATCCGAGGTGCAACCAAGCCAACTGACCCATTCCCGATAGCGTCTCAGGCGTTGCATCCGTAATTTGAGTCTTATCAAGATTCAGCCAAGTTAAATTCGGCAGGTTAACCAATTCCTTTACGCCTTCATCCGTGACCGCGGTGGTCCATAAATTAAGTTCTTGCAAGCCGTCCATTTTGGCGATTGACTTAAGCCCCGCATCTGAAATTCCGGGGGAACTGTTTTCACTGAGATCCAATTTTTTTAGATTTTCTAATCCCGCGAGCTCAAGCAAACCCGCATCCGATATTTGAGTATCTCGTAGGCGAAGTGTTTGAATTTTGGGCATCTGCCCTAGCACAGCGAGAGTGGCGTCCCCGATCCTTGTGCGCACCAAGTGCACTTCCTTCAAATTCTCCAACTCGGTTAACTTTGCGAATCCTGCATCCGTGACCGCCGTGTCGTTTAGGCCCAGTACTTCCAACGCTTTCATGTCTGCGACGAACCCCATGGCATCGTCTTGAATCGAGGGGCCCCAAACTTTCAAAAATTTCAGATTGGGCAGAGTTGAAAGCGATTCTACGCCGGCGACCGTCACGCGATTACAATCACTCAGGTCAATCGCTCGCAAGGTTTTAAGTTTCGCAAGATGCTGCAGACCTTCGTCACCGATCCGAGTCTGCCCACACCGCAACTGTTCTAAAGCAGGCATTTTTGCCAACACTTGCATCGCGTCGTCATCCACGTCTGTGCGAAACAACTGCAAATATTTGAGTCGTGGCAAGCTCACCAAATTTTCCAAAGCTTTACCATCCGCGATGGTGACACCGGCGTCCAATCTCTCTAACGATGGTAGTTGCCCAAAGATCCCAAACATCTCTTGAGTCACCCAGGGCCCGGATACTGACACTTGTTTGATTTTTTCAAAGTTCGTCAATTGCTCCATCACCGCTTGCTCTACCGGGAACTCGCTCGCGCGAACGGCGACCACATTACCCTCCTCGTCCTTTTCCACCTTTGCACCAGCGTTTTCAAAACTAACGATGGCCTCCGCGATCTGCTCGGGAGTCGGTCCTTGACGTACAGGTTCCTCAACAACGGGTTCCGCTTGTGGGCGGGAATCTACTTTCAAGATCTGAGGATTTGATTTCACTTCTTCAAGGGCACGTTGCAATTCAATGAGCTCTTCCTGCAATCGGTTGACGTTTTTTTGCAACGCAACACGGTCTCTTGCAATCCCCACTTCATCCTCGAGATTCGCAAGCTGGGATTCCAATTGCTTCACCTTGGACTGCAGCACGATAACATCGTATTTAGATTGCTGGTCGCAACCCATCATCGCCAACACCGTCAGCACGCTCAAAACACAGACGAATCTCATAGAACCTAAACACTTTGCTTTTAAAACGGGATTGTTTTCTATCTAAAATACTTCGCATCTTCCCAAGCCGCGAGGATCCGCACGCGTCGGATCCTACAACCAGGTCGAATAACCGGTGATCTCCCAGCCGGATTTATTATAGATGGTCTGCTCGCGGAAATAACGGGACCTGACAATTTGTTTGAGGAAGCGACGACATGGGGTTGAAATTCGTTCTAACTGTGACAGTTTTGCTCGTTCTGAGCGATTCTCCCAGCATTCTATCCGCTCAGGGAATTCCCCCACAACGAGCTCGCGAATTGTACATTGAGTTGCAAACCACGGAAAACTGTCCAAATTGCAACCATCAAATCCCTCGCGCGAATTGCTATGGCTGGCGTGGGCAACCTTATTACGAGCCAACTGACGAGGTTTGTTGCTGTAATCGGAGGCCAGGCCTTTCATTTAAAGACCTCTCCGTCCACTGGCCCAGCCCCTTTTCCCTCTACCTCGATCACAGTTGCTTTGGCGACGTTTACCGTAAAACCACCAACACTACGACCTCTCGATTCCGGGCCTGTTTGGATCACTTGGCAAATACTCATTTATTGCCACCGGTCAGACGTGATAGCGGATTCGGTGGTCCCGATTGTGGTCCCTACGGCCTCTTGGGTGAGAGCCGTAGAGCAACCGTCGTCATGATCGATGTGCCCGAGTCAGCCCCCGCAATCCCCCACACCAAGCCGCCCCAGGGCTTATTGATTCTAAATCGCGCACCGCCAACAGGGGCTATGACAACCCTTGGTAAGTGCTCTCCTGCTGGCCCCTCCCCATTTTTGGCCCGCCCCACGGAACTCCGAAGTTCGCGGCGACACCCTTCGTCGCTTCGCTAAAGCTTCTTGCCG
>JAAEPL010000682.1 GCA_024232675.1 Planctomycetaceae bacterium | reverse complement strand
GCCCTCGGTTTCCGACTGGACAGTGGTGTTAGGCTGCGACAGAAAGCTCTCGATTTCTCTGTGGCACTCGGGACAAGCATTTTGTATTTCCCAAGCCTGGTCGTCATGCGGGCAGATTTCGATCTCATGACAAATCAAGCAGCTGCCGATTAGTGAGATTTTCTGGTCGGGTTTGAGCGGGCGTTGCGCCACGGAGTCGCCTGTCTTTGGGGGATTTCAAACCTTGTTTTTACCGCACCAGCCCTCGTTACAACAGCCACCGCTAACGCATCTATTCAATTTGGTCGCCAAGCCTAGAATAGTGGGAATCGCAATTATGCATTTATATAACCGACCACGGTTGAAATGTTTGGCGTGTGCTGCCACTGGCAACGCATGAAACCAATCCATGAAAACGAAATCGTTTCTTGTTAAGACGAGCATCTTAGCGGGAGCGATTGGAACTTTTAGGCTTGAAATATGTCGCACATAGATAGTTCGGGACATCTGATTGGAAACCAATGGATCACCGCAGAGGGGCCCCAGTTTGACTCGATAAGTCCGACCGATGATAGTGTCGTCTGGCGCGGCGGTTCGGCCACAAAATCACAGGTCGAAATGGCCACCGCGGCTGCTCGCAAAGCCAGTGGTCCATGGTGGGATCAACCGTTGCAGCAGCGTCTGGATTTAGTGACACGTTTTGCCGAAATTGTCAAATCCAAGACGGATGAATTGGCTCGTTTGATCAGCAATGAAATGGGCAAACCGTTCTGGGAATCTAAAACCGAAGTCGGCGCCGTGGTAGGTAAATCCGCCGTTTCCATTGAGGCACTTAAAGAAAGACGCAGCGAGAGCTCGTTCGAATTAGGTCAGTTTCGAGCCTCAACGCGCTACAAACCGTTCGGTGTGATGGGAGTGCTGGGGCCATTTAATCTGCCTGCTCATCTGCCGAATGGACATATCGTGCCGGCCTTGATTGCCGGGAATACTCTCGTCTTCAAACCGAGCGAGCAAACACCAGCGGTGGGACAGTGGATGGTGGAACAGTGGATGGAGGCGGGGCTTCCGCCCGGGGTGTTGAATTTGGTGCAAGGCGATCGAGAGACCGCGATTGCGTTGGCAAACGATGAAAACTTGGATGGTTTATTGTTTACCGGCAGCAGTACCGCAGGGCGAGCGCTGCATCAAACCTATGGCAAGTGGCCACAAAAGATCCTCGCTTTAGAAATGAGTGGGAACAATCCACTGATCGTGCACGACGTAGCGGATCTTCGAGCCGCGGCCTACCATACGATTCATTCTGCTTACATCACGTCCGGTCAGCGTTGCACTTGCGCTCGGCGTTTAATTCTTGTCGAAGGTGCGGAGTCAGAGGAAATCGTGGAGCAGTTGCTGCAGATGATTCCGAAAGTTCGTATGGGGTATTGGCACGACGAGTCACCTGTCTTTGCCGGAACTGTCATTTCCAAAGCACAAGGTGTCAGGCTGTTGGAATCCCAAGAGGCTTTGATTGCCCAAGGTGCAGAGCCTCTGGTTCGCAGTCAAGCTCTGCTGGGTAATGCAGCCCTGCTGTCCCCGGGCCTGCTCGATACCTCTCATTTGAACGAACCTTCGGATGACGAAATGTTCGGCCCCATTCTACAAATCACACGCGTCAAGGACTTTGACGCAGCGATCGTAGAGGCCAATCGAACCTCGTACGGACTTGCGGCCAGTTTGCTTAGCGACGATGGAGCCAAGTACAAACAGTTTATCCATGGAATCAGGGCCGGTGTGGTCAACTGGAATCGCCCTACAACTGGTGCCACTGGCAAACTGCCATTCGGAGGATGCGGGATCAGCGGAAATAATCGCCCCTCCGGTTACTTTGCAACGGATTATTGCAACTGGCCGGTTGCTTCGTTGGAAGCAGAACGATTGGAAATGCCCGAGACCATTGCCAATGGTATAGACCTTTGAACGATGCGATTAAATAGTGAAATCGCGTCTTGCGAGTGAAGGGTGACATCTTCGGTTTTGCGACAGCGATATGGGGGGCGCGACCGGTAAGTGCTGGAAAGCGATGCCTCGTAATTGGCAGACCCTGGATAGATCTGCCGAGCCAACTCGCGAAACCCAGCGTCTAATCACGAAGAGCGTTGTTTTTTCAATTCATAAAACATATCACAGGAACCCTAGGATGTCGGAATCGGTGAGTGAGTTACAGTCGCGTGTTTGCGGCGCGGTGGAGGCGGCTTTTGAGTCACTGCAAATCCCGTTTCTGGAACGATTGGTGAATCAACCAAGTTACACCGATTCTCGTGAAGATGTGGAAGCTGCCGCGTCGCTTATCGATGACTTGGCCGGTGAGATCGGTTTGCAAAGAAGTCTGTTCCCTGATCCGGATGGGAATTATACCGATCACCGAATTTTTAGAACTCCGGCATTACAGGCACCTGAATCGGCTTTGGCGCTGGTAGGGCATTGCGACACGGTTTATCCACGGCACATGGAGTTTTTGGGGTTTCGTCGAGACGAATCGGGTCATGCATTTGGGCCGGGCGTATTGGATATGAAGTCCGGATTGACCGTGATTTTATTCGCTTTACGAGCTTTGAAAGAAAGTGCTCCTGAGATTTGGAAAATTGCAAAACTACGTTTTTTATTGAATACCGAAGAAGAGGTAGGTTCGCCAAGCAGTTGCCACTTATTTGAAGCGATCGCCCCGGTCACCTCTTGTGCTTTGGTGTTCGAAGGTGGACGGGACGAAGATCGGATCGTTACAGCACGCAAGGGTACCGGAGGATTCACCGTAAAAGTAAAGGGCCAATCTGCCCACGCCGGGAATGATCACGCGGCTGGCGTGAATGCGATTCACGCGCTGGCTT
>JAAEPL010000681.1 GCA_024232675.1 Planctomycetaceae bacterium | reverse complement strand
GCATTTGATCATGGGGACCTTTGTTTTTGGAATCGACCTGAAATCCGAAATGCCAGTCTATTGGATAGCGATTGAGGGCCCCAGCATCATGATCTTCGCTTGTGTGATGCTTGGGCTTTGGAAGCGCGCGAGCGGTGTGAATCTGGAACCCGAGAATTGAGCTCGCGTGGTTTAGGCATCGCAAAGGGGGCAGACGAAAAAAAACGCCTGTTCCGATGAGTGGAACAGACGCTGTTTTGCAATGGCAGGTTTGCAATAGCAGGTTTGATTGATGCGGGCTATTGATCGCCATACGCTAAAAGCGAATTCGCACTGTCACACCACCTCGGTAGGCACCACCTCGGTAACCCACATTTCCGCCCGGTCGATAACCGTATGCCCGGTTGGGGTAGTAGCCTCGGTACCCGTAGGAGGGTCGGTAATAACGATTGGGAGCGCGGTAGACTCGACGCGGATAGGCACCATAAACCACAGGTGCTCGGTAACCGTAACGCACGGCATGCGGGCGATAGTGACGTGGCGCAGAGTAATATCGTCCGCCGTAGCATTGACTTTGAACTTCTGTGGCGCCCAGAAAGATCATGGCGAAGGTGGCTAGTAGGAGTAAAGCAAAGCGACTCATTTTAAGTTTCTCCAAGGAATGAGATTGCGGATAACGAGGGGATTGAGACCCTTTTTTATCTTATCCAATGTTGCCCATTAAACGAGGTGACTATGGGGGCGATTGCGTGGGGGAGTGCAAGCATTTTTGATCCGACATTTTTGATGTGCGGTGGGATCTGTGCTACGTTGTGATTGCCTTACAGGTGTATCATGCTTACCCTTGTTACGCTGACGTTGTTGGCCAGTAAAAGACAAAAATTCGTGCATCGAAGGGGCAGCTTTCCTAGGTGAATCGGCCAGATAAAAAACCGCGACTTCCACCGGGCCAGCAATTGGTAGCCCCGGGGAAATGGCCCTACGTTGGAGAACGATCGCCGGCAAAATCTGCGCAGCCATGGTCGTTGACCGTTTCGGGTTCGATCTCTGCACCCGCTTCTTTTGCGATTGAGGATTTGTGGCAATTCCCACAAACGGAAATCACAACGGATATCCACTGCGTTACCCGCTGGAGTAAATTCGATGCTCGGTTTGAAGGGGTCCTGCTTAAAGATTTACTAAATCGCTTTGAGGTTTCGCAGCGGGCCCAGTTTATCTCGTTCGTAGCCCGTTCGGATCGTCAGCACAGTTCCTCCTTACCCCTCAGCGAGGCGTTAGATTTGGGAGTGTTGTTGGCGACGCGTTATGAAGGTAAGGCTTTGCCCATGCAGCATGGGGGACCGCTGCGTGGGATTGTTCCAGGTCGCTATTTTTATAAAAGCGTAAAGTGGCTAGAGCGTATTGAGTTGCTGGAAGATGACCAGCCAGGCTATTGGGAATCGGAATCGGGATATCACAATGGAGCCGATCCGTGGCGTGAGCAACGCTATATTGCCAGTTCTGTTTCCAAGCGAGAGGCGGCAACTTTAATCGCCAATCGAGATTTTCGTGGGCAGGACCTCTTAAGCATTGATGTGTCTTCGTTGGATCTGAGCGGCCTACGTGCAGCGCGAGCCATCATGCGGAATTCCAATTTTCAAAATACACAGTTGGCCAACGCCGATTTCCGGCACGCTAATTTATCCAACGCCCTGTTTCGAAACGCTGATCTACAACAAGCCTGTTTTGAAAATGCCGATCTCGAAGGAGCGGATTTCACAAACGCCGATTTGCGAGCTGTGGATTTCTCAGGCGCTTCGCTTTTTGGAGCGACGTTCTGTCGTTTGGCACCCTCAGGTGAGATTACCGAAGTTGCCAAGTTCGATGCTCGGACTCAATTTGATGAGGAGGCCTTTGAGGCCTTAACGGATGTGCAGCAAAAAGTGGTGCGGAGCGGT
>JAAEPL010000680.1 GCA_024232675.1 Planctomycetaceae bacterium | reverse complement strand
TCAATTACTTGAGGCTTCTGCTTGCAATCAATAAGCGCATAAAAAATCCCTCCCTCGACTTCTTCGCGAGGAAGGGATTAATTTATCGGTTTCCAGAAGATCTATCGAGAGGCAACTTGAACATCGCCATCGAAATCGAAACGCAGGTTCACTGAATCCCCTGCATTAACATCGATCGTCTTCTCTCGTTGAACCAGCTTACCGTCGCGTTCTAACGTGACGACGACCTGATAGCTCTTCCAGCTCTGGCCATCTTGTAATTTGCTGGTCGAAAAGTAACGCATGGGGCCGGAGGCACGCGTTGGAATCCCACCCAAGCTGACCTTGGCATTGTCGGGAACAAACAGAGTCACCGAAGTGACGGGTGTTTCGGTTTGCCCAAAGTCCATCTCAAACGTTTTGTTATCGCCCGCTGCTAATTGGATCACGCGGGTGCGTGTTAGTGTGTTGCCATCACGCTCGATTTCGGCTTTCACCTCGTAGGTGTAGTTTTTACCGGGCTTAAGATTTTTGGAAACGTAGCTACGGAAACTCCCTGGTGTCGAGGTGCGGCGACCGTTGACATAGACGACAGCTTGATTGGGAACTTCCAGATTCATGAGCGCCGTCGCTGGATTGTCCTCAGTACCGTTCACCGGGTTAGGAATGCTGTTTGTGCGTTCCATATTGGGAAGGGGGCTGTCGGTAGCAGGTGTTGGCGTGGTATCGCTGGGTACCACAGAACCGTCGATCGGCAGACCCGACTCAACAGGATAGGATTCCATGGGAACGGAATAGGAGGGGGCGTAATTGTACATTTGTGGTGCATACCCGCGTGTGGTTTGCGAGTAGAGACCGCCGCTACTGCCACCGCTGCTACCGCCGCGAGTGAAAGTCGCCTGGCTTCTCATATAACCTCCACTGGATCCTCCACTGGATCCACCGCTGGAAGCCGAGTAATAAGCGAAGCCACCACCGCTGCTGGCCCATCCACCGGAACTGCCACCACTGCTGCCACCCCAGCGGGCCATTTTACGGGCCTGATGCCGAGCCATCATGCGACGAATGGGGCCTACGTGGCCACCCCAGCCGCGACTCGATGCGCCCCAGCTTCCGCCGGAACTGCCGCCGGAACTACCGCCCGAGCTTCCCCAGCTGCCGCCGCTGGATCCGAAACTATCCCACCCTGCTTGTGTGTCAGCGACACCAACAAGGGTGATGAGCGCTGCTGCGACAAAGATCGCAAACAGCCTCGTATACTTACCAATGCTCATCCAGAGACTCCATCAAGATTGAATTGAATTCGCCAAATCTTTGGCCAAATTGTTCCCGTAACTCCTCCAGAATACCAAGCAGGAACACCAATTCAAGGCGCTTAGGGGCACAGGAGCGGATGAGGTAAGTGGGCGGTTTGGGCGCAGTTTTCCGGTGGTTGGTGGGAATTGGGGGGTTTTTTGCCTTGAAGTGCCTGCAATGGCTATTTTCTTGGCATTGGCTGGATCAAAACATTATCAAAGGAAGCACTTCCGGTTGCACCGAACAATCCGATTCGGATGAGTGCTTCGCGTGTATTCTCCGGGACGCGAATCGTGTTGTCGTAATTTCGCCAATCGCGGGTGCCGCGGAAGGGACCGATAAAACCGGTGCCTAATTCTCGCCGATGGTCGTCATAAAACGTGATGGAGGCGACTGGTAAGTCTTCAGGATGAGTGCCTTGCAGCACCTCGTCACATTTCACGGATGCCATCAATTTGATTTTGCCAATGACCTTGCCGTTGATGGCAAAGCCTTGCATTAGGTGTGCCTTTTGGCCGACTTGATCGGCCGTGAAGCGAACATGCCGTTTGCCGCCGGGTGACAGTTTATCGTCAACCAGTTCGAGTGATCGTTGATAGTACCACCCGTCGATAAAGCCGTTTTCGGGAAGATCCTCTTCGAAATCGCCGTTGAGTATTTGTGGGTTGTCAGGATTTGGCAGGACCTCGCGTTTTTTTTCCGCTGCACCCGTCATGGGGACGAACAGGGTTGGTCGCAACGCGGTAGGTACTAATTTTCCATTCTCTTTTTTGTAGAGCATGAGATTTTGTTGATGTCGCTCCCCCATGGGCAGCACCATTAAACCCCCTTCGCGTAATTGCTCCTTGAGTGGTTCGGGAACAATTTCTGGCGAGCAGGTCAAGATAATCTTGTCGAACGGTGCCTGACTTGGCCAACCCTTAAATCCATCGCCTACTTTCACGTGGACATTGTCATATTTTAGCCGTTTCAAGGTTTTTTTAGCGCGTTCACCGAGAGGACGCACGATCTCAATGGAATAGACTTCGCTCACCAGCGGGCTCAGAATGGCTGCTTGGTAACCACTTCCCGTCCCGATTTCGAGGATCCGGTCATCGGGTTGCGGATCGAGCGATTCGGTCATGTAGGCGACAATGAAGGGGGAAGAGATGGTCTGCTCATCTCCAATGGGGAGCGCTGCGTCCAAATAGGCGGAGCTCCATAGTTTATTGGGGATAAACATCTCGCGTGGCGTATCGAGCATCGCATCGAGGACACGTTGGTTGGTGACCCCGGCATCTTTGACGGCTAATTTGACCATGCGAGCGCGTTCTTCTTTGAACCTTTGTTTTTGTTTTCCCTGTCCCCACACATCTCCGGGGAATTGGGTTGCCAGAAAAACCAAAACAATCAAAGCAAAAAACGAATTTTGGAGTCGAAACACTGTTTTTACCTGTGATTTCATTAAGTCGTTAGCCCGCTTCATATATTATAACATTTTGGACCAAAGGGGATCGAGCTATCCTCTGCACCCCTCCGAAGTTTTGATCTGATAGTCGCACCAAGCCAATGACGGACCAACCCAAATATGGCCTTTGGCCGTTTGTTTTGCCTTTTTTGGCATTCATGTTGATCTCCATGCTGGAGGTCAAGTTTCCCAGTGAAAATGAGGACACCATTTTCTCGGATATCGAGATTAGCTCGATCGAAGAGGGGAACCTTTCGCAGGCGGAGCTTTATGTTTTGAATGAGCGACGTGAGACGACCACGCGTTTTTTGGGGATCTACGGCCTGAAGGTGTTGGTGACGACCGGGCTGCTCGTCTTTTTTTGGAAGACTTACCTAAGTGCTTTTCCCTGGTCTGCAACATGGCTTTCCATTGGAGTGGGAGTGGTCGGCGTGTTGCTTTGGGTCGTCTTGTGTGACCTCGGTTGGGAGCGGCAGATCATTAGCTGGTTTTCCACTGAGGGCATTTCTGTGAGAAGTCAATTCAACCCATTCTCGCAATTAGATCACAACTGGCAGTTGACCTGTTTTCTGGCTGTCAGGTTCTTTGGTCTTGTGATCATGGTACCAATTTGTGAGGAGTTGATGCTGCGTGGCTTTTTGATGCGTTACGTGGAGGACCCTGAATGGTGGACCGTCAGTTTATCGCGGCTTTCTTTTCGAACTTTATTGGTCGCGCCGGCGTACGGGGTCTTGACCCATCCCACGGAAGCCTTGGCAGCCCTTGCCTGGTTTTCTTTAGTCACGTGGTTGGTGCAACGCACAGGTAATTTCTGGGATGCGGTGTTGGCGCACGCGGTTACCAATCTTCTGCTTGGTCTATACGTTTGCTTTTACGCCCAATGGCACCTTTGGTAGTTCGGTGACTGCGGTGGGCGAGACTGGGTGCCGAGTTGGAACTCTCTTACGAGGGTGATTAGGCGGCCATCGGAGCATCGAGATTGCTGGAATCAAAGCTCTGGGGTCGGGGTAGACTTGCCGATAAACGCGTGGCGTAAAGATTATTTGCGATGCCCAAGGTCAAAAAGAATAGAGAGCCTACATGGGGAATAATGGACACATCGTGAAACATGCCATTGATCACAAAGGCTGACGCAAACACCATGCCCATTAACCCGAACTGTCTTAATTCCTTGGGCAGTAACTTGGCCTGCCAAAGCCGCCACGATTTGATCGTGAGCGTACCCAGTAGCAACATCAAAAGGATCATTCCTGTGAATCCTAATTCCGTGAGATAGGACAAGAAAACATTATGTTGCACATAGGGCAAAACACGGGTGAGTGCTCGTCCGTCCGTTTCCGTGTAGTGGTAGGGTTCTTTGGCCGCTGTGTATTGCCCAAGGCCGTGCCCCAGCAAGGGTTTGTCTCTAGCCATCTTGATCGCCACATGAGCCAACAACGGACGCAAGGTGGCTGACTCGGACATAGCCGCTTCGGAAACGTGTTTATCGCGTTTGAATCGATTGAGTTGCCCCGGCGAAAGTGTAAGCGATCCCAAAACCAGCAGAACCGTTGCCGCCACAATGAGCCCTCCGCGGACTTGAGGGCGGGCTGGGAACCAACACAGAATGCCCCCAGCTACGGCACAGGACAACCATACGCTGCGAGTCAAAGTCAGCAGTGCTGCAACGAGGCAGGCGGCAACCAGGAAAGCCAGCCCCAAACGCAAAAGAGGTTTAGCTCGGTCCCACAAAAACGTGGCTGCTGTAAAACAGACCAGCAGGTAGATGCCACACGATACCGGATTCAAAAAGGGGCCTCGAGCTCGCCCCACAAACTCTTGGAATTCCGAGCCAATGATAAAACGAGGAAAAACCAACGCGTAAATTTCACGCTG
>JAAEPL010000679.1 GCA_024232675.1 Planctomycetaceae bacterium | reverse complement strand
TGCAGGGGCAATCGCGTCCCGGCGAAAACTGGGGCCGGTCATCCCCTGAAGATTTGGCTCGTAGAAGTGTCTACGTGCATATCAAACGATCTCTGCCGGTGCCGATTCTGGCCAGCTTTGACGTTGCAGATCCCGACACCCCCTGCCCTGTGCGGTTCAATACGGTTCAACCGACACAGGCATTGGGAATGATTAACAGTGAATTTTTGAAGCGGCAATCCAACGCTTATGCGGACACGATCATTCGCCAATTGCCTAATGATTTAGAGAAACAAATTTCGCAGGTTCTATTGAATGTCACACAGCGACCGCCGACCGATGAAGAGGTGCGACGCGGTGTGGATTTTGTAAAACGCGTACAATCAGAAGACAACGTCGATCAAAAAGAAGCGGTTCGGCAGTTCTGCCTGATGGCTCTAAACCTGAATGAGTTTTTATTTTTGGACTAAAGAAAAAGGTGCACCGCGTTGAGTGGCGGTGCTTTTTAACTGCGTTTCAAAAGCAGCGGACAGATAATCATGAAAAAGAACTTTTGTCGAAGGACCCGTCGGGAATTCATGTGGCAAGCCGGGGGCGGTTTTGCGGGCACTGCTTTATGTGGGATGCTCGGACAAAACTTCTTTGCGAATCAGGCTCTTGCAGCAAATGGTGCGGATGAGTGGGAGAATCCACTTGCCGCAAGGCCCGGTCATTTTCAACCAAAGGCCAAATCTGTCATCTTCTTGTTCATGTACGGTGGACCGAGCCATATCGATACATTCGATTACAAACCCAAGCTCGTGGGGATGGACAACAAAACCGTCAAGGTAAAAACGTTTGGCCGCGGCGGACATAAAAACGAAGGTCGGATTGTCGAACCACCATGGAAATTCAAGCAGTACGGTGAATGCGGGAAATGGGTTTCGGATCTGTTCCCCAACGTCGCTAAGCACGTCGATGATATTGCTTTCGTCCACTCGCTGACCGCAGATTCCCCGATTCATGGCAGTGCAATGCTGCAGATGAACAGTGGCGAAATACTCAGTGGTAGTCCCTGCTTGGGTTCCTGGGTCAATTACGGTTTGGGAAGCGAGAACCAAAATCTACCCGGATTCGTCGTGATGTTGGATAAACGGGGCGGACCCATCAGTGGTCCTAAAAACTGGTCTTCAGGATACATGCCTGCCAGTTATCAAGCGACCGTGATGCGCTCCTCGGGCAACCCGATTCTCGACCTGAAACCGAACGGAATGTCCAAGCAAACTCAGCGTCGCCTGCTGAATACATTGCAGGAATACAATCGTGAACACCAAGCGAATCGCAGCGATAACTCGGACTTGGCGGCACGCATTGCCAGTTACGAATTGGCTTACAAAATGCAGGCGTCAGCTCCGGAAGCAGTCGATCTCAAGCAAGAATCGGAAAAGACCAAGGAGCTTTACGGTTTGAATCATCCCACGGCCTCCTATTTCGGACGGCAATGCCTGATGGCGCGACGATTGGTGGAACGCGGAGTCCGGTTTATTCAAGTCTACAGTGGCGGGAATCACAACGATGCGAACTGGGACGCCCACGGAGACCTCAAGGTCAATCACGACCTGCACGCGATGGAGACTGACCAACCGATCGCTGGTTTGCTTTCGGATCTGAAGCAACGCGGGATGTTGGACGAGACGTTGGTGGTTTGGGGTGGGGAATTCGGACGACAGCCAACCGCCGAGTACGCTGACGCGCGAACGGGTCGTGACCACAACGCCTACGGGTTCACCATGTGGATGGCAGGGGGCGGAATCAAAGGCGGAGTGAGCGTTGGGAAGACTGACGAACTCGGTGCCTCCGCTGTCGAGGATCGTTTCCACGTGCGACGTATCCACGCCACCATTCTTAATCAGTTGGGAGTTGACTGTAATCGTCTGAGTTACTTCTTCGGTGG
>JAAEPL010000678.1 GCA_024232675.1 Planctomycetaceae bacterium | reverse complement strand
CTAAGTTTTGAATCATGCTGTCGTAATCGCTCCAACGTTTCCGGTGCGTACTTTTCAGCCGTCGTCAGTTCTTGCCAGGCCTCAACAGAAATAGGCGAATCATCGACCACGTTCACCGGTGGCGGATTGCTATCGCAACCGGCACACAGACAAAGCAAAAACAGGATTACCATTTGTTTCATTTCACCGCTTTCGTGATGTTGGTAATTCGAGGGCGAGCCAAGCCCGCTCTCGATGCCTCTGAACAAAAGAACTATTGGAACGAGACCACCTCACCACCCGCGCGGGTCGCCAATTCGCCATACAAAACAGAATCAATGTCCTCACCCACGAACCGCACCGAACCATCACACATCGCGAAACTAGCTCCGCCCGGATGTTCGCTTCGGAAAGCGCCATAGACCGTCGACGTATTGTCATGCTTGTTGAAGGGGTGGTGAGTTGAACCCCACGTGTAACCGATGTACCCGAATGCCCAAACGCCGCCATACTCGGTCGAGGGAACGCCCTTGGGTGAGAAATCTGTTTCGCCGAGAAAGAACGTGTTGGAGGTCCCGTCCAGAATGCTTTCCATACCGGTTTTTGCTTTGTAGTTCGCACTCAGAACATCGTTGGAATCTGTGCGCGTTGGCACGATCGCACCGTCGAACTCTGGCTCATCAAGGCCGTAAAAAATAGCGTAATGAAGTAAAGCAACATCCGGCGTGCCTGCGGAAAAAAGGTAGCTGCAAGGTGCCCGGTTATCCTGCAGAGCAGCAGACGGAGCCGTCATTGTGGGGCAGCGAAACGTGGGAACCTCCAATTGCGTAAGCTGGAAGTTACTATAGCCGTCCCCATCCTCGTCCAAGGTGCTGTCACGACGTTCCGCCGCATCCCACCGCGATGCAATATCATCCCGTTCCACAAATGGCATGATCTGAATGAAACCGGTTGACCAAGTATCACTATCATCCCCCTCCATTCGATCGCGCGTTGCATATGGCAGGACTTTCATGGCACCCGCAAAATTATGCGCGGCTAAAACGACCTGTTTCATATTATTTTTACAGCTAGTTCTTCGAGCCGCTTCTCGCACCTGTTGTACTGCGGGTAAAAGCAAGGCCACGAGAATCCCAATAATTGCGATCACGACCAATAGTTCAATGAGCGTAAAGGCTGCTCGATTTGCAAACTTAAATTTCGACATCTGAATCTCCATAATCTGGTCGGCTAAACACCGAACCCACGTAAAATTGAACAACCGGGCACACGGGCCCCATTGATTCGGCTGCTACCTTACGTGGCTGGCATTGATCGACGGAAAGTCGACTGGCTTGCTGCGAGGTTGGCCTAGATAAGACGAATAACTCAATAACAATGACACCGATTTTTTTAGCGGCTTCTCTTGCGTCTCAACTGAGTCACTAAAGCAACACACCCGAGCACGATTATTGAGCTTGGCTCGGGCACGCTCGATGTAATGTTGAACGAAGATTCCGTATTGAAATACGAGACTTTCGCGCCCGCAAGAACTTGAAAAAAGCCGCCCGCACCAGATACATCCACGGTGTAATCGGTTTCCGCTGATTCGCCGATCCATTCCGCCCAATAAAAATTGACCGGTGAAGGAACGCCACCGTTACCAGGAATCGAAGTTCGCGAACCCAAATCAATGAACTCGTCAGGGGCCATGCCGTCCATCAGAAAGTTAGAGGCGTCCAAATTTGCACCGGTGAAGTCAGCCGTTGTGGCAACTTGGACAGCAATGCTCGTAAACGCATTCGTATTCGACAGCCCTGTGAGATTAAGTTTCCAGTTAGGAACTGTCGTGTGGGCATAAAGATTACCTGCAACCACTCCCCCAGGAGGGGTAGGAATTGGCGTCACCGTTATATTGGCATTGCCCGTGCCTGTCACAAATTGATCGGGAGTATGAGGACCGCCATACGACGCGCCATTAAAATCATCCCAGCCAAATTCGCCTGTTGGCGTCCCGGCGACGTTGTCAAAATCGTCTATCACATCAGCCTGGGCGTGCCCGACGAATCCTAAAGCAACAACACAACCCACCCAAACGATGAAACGAAGGGGGCGTAACTTAAAATCCTGCGTCCGTTGGCGCGCAGCTGCGCACTTTTGAAAAATCATTTTTAGGTCTCCTAAACCACGGCTTGAAACACTGTTGAGTCAGTGGACTACCTTTGCGTGGCTGGCATCAGAGTGCGGAAAGATTCCGGAAACCCGTTGTGGCTTGCTGCGAATACAATAGTCTTTAGAAATAGGTCGCCGACAAGCAAAACTTTATCGACAAAAACGATAGTAACTGACGTCCCCACTCCGGGCAAGTCACAACTCTAAAATCATTCATTCGGTATTGGTTAACGCCAATCGTCTAAGCAACCGTTTAAGAACATCTTTCATTTTGATCGAGTCGATAAAAACCCACGCAATTCAGCAGGCAAAAATCTGGCATGAAGCGAGAGTATACAGATTCGAACTTGGGTAGGATCCTCTGCCAATTACGAAAGAATCATAATCTCGATTGCACCGACCCGACTTTTAAGTGCAGAGCTTCATGCGAAGATACTTTTTTATGGATCAGCAACGTCACCTGCGTTCCCCAAGCCGATACCCATTCAAGCTCGGCTTCGTTTTGAGCGAGTTATTGAGATTCCACTGTCACCGATATCATTTCCCTTTGCATCTCACAAGCTGCTCCCTGACCTGAGAAACCAAGAGAGATTTGCAGCCCCTTTAAGCTCACCAATTTTCGAAGGGACAAACCGGAATTAAAACCAACACAGGTCGCTGATGACATGGAACTCGGTATCAGATGTTCCACATGAAGTCCTCAAAGAGGCTGTAAAGGTCTTTCTTCGCCGCTTAAGCAAAGGGGTCGCAAAATCTGCATTCAAAAATCACGCTACAATCTACGGACGAGTTTGACCCTCCCACTGATATTTCGTAATCTCTT
>JAAEPL010000677.1 GCA_024232675.1 Planctomycetaceae bacterium | reverse complement strand
TTGGCGAAACAGCGTCAGGATAAAATTAAAGAGCTGGCTGATTCAATCAAGAATTATCGGAAACGCGTCGGCGAAGCAGAGAAGTCACTGGGTCTGCCACCCGAACAAGTGGATGGTTTTGAAAAGCTGAATCAACTGCGGAAAAAACTTATCTCGGATGCCACAGAGCTTTTAACAGACGAGCAAAAAGGAAAACTGAGTTCCGCTAAAAAAGGTAAAGGCAAAAAAAAGGCCGGCCAAAAGAAAAAAAAGCAGGATCAAAAATCGGATCGTTAGGTTGTCTCTACCACCCTTTCTGCAAGCCGTTGAACCGGAACAGACCTGACAGGTTTGCCACTCGCAGTCGGTGACATTAAACCCTGTTGCCCGAGCACTTTCCCACTTACTCGCTGGAGGCAGAAAGAGTGAGTCTGTAAGTGGTGACGTTTCAACGGAGCTGGGCCAAGGGAATCGAAATCCCCTCAAAGGATTCTCCGGGCGACTGGATGCGCAATTTTGTCCTAGACTCGCTTTCCACCACTGGTGTTGCTCCCTTACCACATTCGCTTTGCGAGTCTCGGCACCTCATAAATGCCCAAAAAAACGAGTGTTTGGACGTTTTTCTGACCATCGAAAGCCCAGTGAAATGTCTACATCGGAATGCAAAATATCTCCTAGAAAGAACCTTGCCAACAATGAAAATAGGCAAGATATAGCGGTCGCAGGGGCTGCTTAAAGATCATCAGGATCGTCGCCGCTGGACACCTGAAAATGCCGAGAGGCACATGACACCATTGATCTAAAAAGGGGGATCACATGACAACCATTAAGACTTTAGCGTTAACAATGGTCGTGGCGTTGACTTTGTCAGTAACGCCACTGGCCGCAGATTTGTTTCTGGAAAACTGGCAATTTGAGGATACGAATGGCACGCAACTCAACTCCGTAGCCAACACGGGAACACAAAACACTTCATTCAATTTCGGTGGGCCAAAAACACAAAACGGCAATCTCAATATCGGTGACCCCGATTTTTTCAAATGGGATGCTGGCTCAGGTAACACATTCCGCACCGCGCAGTTTGCAAGTGCACTGACATCGGGACAGCACGTCTTTGAATATAAT
>JAAEPL010000676.1 GCA_024232675.1 Planctomycetaceae bacterium | reverse complement strand
TTCCATGTTCATTGTCTCGGATGCGATATCGGTATCCGTAATTGTCTCGACAGGTTTTTGAGTGACATTGGTGTTTATAACGACAGCCTTGTTCATTGCCTCGGATGCGATATCGGTATCCGTAATTGTCTCGACAGGTTTTTGAGTGACATTGATGTACACGCTCAAGGCAGCGTTCGCGTGGGAAGTGGACAGAACAAGCAGTGTGGTTGCGGCAAGAGAAAGGATTTTTTTCATCAGATCGTTCCAGATTTTAGTTGGGTTTGTTGCAGGAGAGTCGGTTGACTCGCTTCAAATAACGAAGCGTCGTGCCCAAGCCCATCCGGCGCGGAACTTTTAAAGAATCTGTTTTTTTGTGATTTTCACCTCAACTGCTTGGCAAGTTATCTGCCGTTTTGCCGCTTTTTGTCATTGGCCAGCGGATAAGAGCGAGGTGGGAATATCGACCTGATTTTATGAAAATTAAGCAATGTGATTGGGCTTTTTGAGTGGTTCTGTGGTTCAATCCAGCATGCCGTGTAGTTCGAAGTAGACATTGTCCCGACTGATCAGAGTATTTTCATGCGACCGAATCTCTTATTGCGATCCTCCTTGGTAAGTGTTTTGGCTTGCTTGTTGTTGAGTGTTCAGGGGTGGGCGGAGGATCATTTGTTGACAATCGGTGGAGGTTATTCGCCTGCGGGCAATCAAGCCTCTTTGGAACGCAACGTCTTGTTCTTTCAACGATTGTTGGAAGAACAAGGCATGGAGCGATTGCAGCACGATATTTATTTTGCGGATGGAGATTCCAAAGGTGCCGATTTGCAAGTGATGGATCGGGCTTCTGTGCCCAAGGCAAACCGCTTGATGGCCGAGTTTTTCGGGTCTGAAGAAAATCTTGGGCTTACCTATCGCAACCACCAAGTGCCAAACGTCAAAGACCGAACAAGTCCAGCCAATATCCGCAACTGGTTTTCTACGAAAGGAAGAAAACT
>JAAEPL010000675.1 GCA_024232675.1 Planctomycetaceae bacterium | reverse complement strand
GGAACTTCCTGCTCTCAACCAAAGCTTCTTCTCGGCCCTGTACACGTCGCTGCGAAGCGGCAAGTGGAACCACGGTCACGACGCGCTGCTCGCCCAGCGACAGGTCGCCGACCCGGATTTGGGCAGCGTCATGTCGCAGATCATGGCGCTCGTGGGAAAGGGACTGGCCGCCGTGCTCGACACGCATTACCGTTGTTACTATGAGCGCTTCTACAAGCGGTGGAAGAGAGTGTGTTGGGATACAGTTGATGGCGAAGAAGATCGTAACCTTGACCCGCAAAAGACGCAGCTCAATGAGCTGGTCCGTCATGCGTGGTGCATGTGCCGTGACCTCGAGGCACGCGGCTTTTCCCTATTCTCTGAGTCCCAAATCCAAGTGTCGTACGTAACACTCGATGCGACATGCATCGCATACCTTTACCGCCGCCTCTACCCACATTCCTTTAGAGTGCCGGGCAAGCGCCCCGAAACCACCCGAGCCAAATCCATTAGCGACGTTACAGCCGATCACACCCCTGAAATCTTTGCCAAGCTTTTTCGCTTACCCAAAATTCGCCGATTGAGATGCTCCCATCAGTTTCGCTATTCCTTGCAAACCGATGGCGTCGCGGGTCAGCGTGGCGCTGAGCTTTGCGCGATGGGTTCATTCAACACCGTGCCCCGGTGCGAACCCGTCGCAAAAGACCACAAAACGACGCAAGACCGCCGGGTCCAATGGTGCCGTGACGAAGCCTGTTGTTGACCTTCGGCCGGGCTTTGCGTATAGTGCCCAGGGCAAGACTCTCGCATCACTGGCTGACCTCAAGGGGGTCACGGTGCGCTGCGTGGACCCGGGTGTGCGTCACACCTACACGTCAGTGGATCTGCTGACGGGTGACGAGGATGTGCGCACCTCGGTCAAGATGATGCGGTCGCGCGCGTGGCAGGTGCAAACCCGCGCCAAGTATCACGGTGCCAAGATGAAGCGGTGGCACGACCAGGAGCTTGGAGAAGTTCAGAGGAGGCATAATTCCACCCCGTTCCGCACGTCGGCTGACCCCTCCAGGTAAATAAAATTAAGATCATCCATCCGCATTAAATCAAATTACATCAACCCAAACCAAACCAAAAAAAACTCAATGATGTGACCACTAAACAAATTATTTGAAACCAGGT
>JAAEPL010000674.1 GCA_024232675.1 Planctomycetaceae bacterium | reverse complement strand
GTCCCTGCATATGAGGGGGTGTCTTCAGGCCGCACAGTGAGAGTAGGGTTGGTGCTAAATCAACAAAGGAAACCAGCTCATCGGTACGAGTCCCGTTATCGCAGGGAGCCATTTCGCGAAATTTCTCTGGAACCCGAACCAGCAGTGGCACTTTCACACCGGTGTCATGCAAATAGCGTTTACCTCGCGGCGTGGGTCCGCCGTGATCGCTGTAGTAGAAAACAATGGTATCCTCTGCCAACCCCGCCTCTTCCAAACTGGCCAACAGTGCCCCCACTCGTTTATCCAAGGCCGTCAAATTGTCGTGGTAGATTGCAATGTCAGAACGAACCTCCGGCAGGTCTGGTAAATAAGGGGGAACAGCAACCTTTGCCGGATCCAGGCGTGGGGTTTGAGGGATGGTATTTTTTTTTCGATTTTGAGCCACACGCTGTGGAAACAGACTACTTTCGTGTGACACCGTGATATTAAAAATAGCGAAAAAGGGTTGGTCAGCAGCGCGGTTTTTGTAGTGGGCTCGCCCGGAACATTCGTCCCAAATTTTCTTGTCGTCACCTGCGATGTTGAAATCCGTTTTTGCCCGGTTCGTGCAATAGTAACCTTGGTCTTGAAGATATTGAACGTAGCGACGCACATCGCTGGGAATGCGATATCGGCTGCGCATATGTTGCGAACCCAGCGTCGGCGCGTAACAGCCCGTGAGAATCGTGGAACGAGCAACCGCACAAACCGGTGCATTGGCGAAAGCATTTTCGAACAGGATCGATTCCTTGGCCAATGCATCGATACGAGGCGTCAACGCCTCGCGATTTCCATAACACCCCATCCAATGGGCCGCATTATCCTCGCTGGTAATCCACAGGATATTGGGTCGTTGGGTCTGGTTCTCGTCTGCCACCGCAAGCTTGGGAGAGACGCAAAGACAAACGGCCATTCCGACACACAACGTGCTCAGGATTCTCATAATAATTCGGCTCCTCATAGCATTCCCAAGACATGATTCAGGGTTCACAATTAATCGTCTGAGTCCTTATTCCCGATTAAGCAAATCCGAGTTAGCGGGAATCTTCCAACGCATTGTGATAGGAAACAACGCATGTGTCACCCAATCCCATCCGTCGGTATTTTTTGCTTAGCCTTGATGGCCATCTCTCCCATTTTTGCTCAGGAGAAACTCGGCCCTCAACTGGAACTTCCCGAATGCGATATCTTTCTTTTCGAACTCGATGAAGCGGAAAGCGCTCTCTCGATTTCCTCGGGAAAGAATATCACAGCCCGACCCGGTTATGATAATCAACCGTGGTTCACACCGAACAGCCTTTCTCTATTGTTTACCGCCAATGGAAAACCCGACCGCACCGATGTCTACGAGTACAAAATCAGCGAAGGCACAACGCAAGCCTTAACGGACACGCCGACTCAGGAATACTCTCCGCAAATCTCACCCGACAATACAACGCTTTCTTTTGTAACCGATGGGGTTACGGCAAATCAAAGCATTTGGTCCAAAGATCGCAACAAAAATCAAGAAACTTGGTTGCTCGCCAATCAGACAGAACGAGAACCCGTCGGCTACTACGTTTGGAATCACGAGACCGACGATATTTTATTTTGGTCACGTTACGGTTTCAGCATCCGCTTAGTAAATCGCACCGAGCCAAAATCTCATTACATCACGGGTCATGCACCGCCGTCGAGTCCGCACATCATACCCGGTACGAATCATTTTAGTTTTGTACACCGACAAGCAAATGGAGAGACATGGATTAAAGAGCTGGATCCGAACACACTTGCGATCCGTCCGCTTGTCGCGATTAAAGGTGCGAATCTAAATTACGGCTGGACACCGGGTGGGAAAATCATCCGCGTCGAAAACGACAACTTAATGTGGTGGTCAGCGGAAAGCCAAAAGTGGCAGACGATTACCGATCTTAAACAACACGGGCTAACTGGCGTGACTCGGGTCGCCGTGAGTCCTGACGCCAGCAAGTTAGCGGTCGTCGGCCAACAAAAACAGTAACCTCGGCGATTCGTTCTCATCTGCCGGTGATAATCGGTTCCTATAAAGAAAGCCCTCGAAGCACGCAGGCCTTGAGAGCGTTGAAAATTGACTCGATCGGGGGGGGCAGTTTATGAATTACCGGCCGCGATATCTGGGATAGCCATGGTGATGATGTCGATGACCATAACGTGGCTGCCCGTAATATACGCCGCGACGATCCCAGTCGCGATGCGAACGGCCTGAGTAATAATAATGCGGGCGATAATTGTATTGCCGGCCGACATTGATACCGCCGTAGCCAACGCTCAAGCGAAATCCGCTGCCGCCGTAATAACCGCCGGGAGCATAACGGTAGCTATTGCCATAGCCACCACCGTACCCACCGCCGTAACACTGGGCTTCCGCTTGCGGGGTGATAAAGAACGTGACTGCTAAGGCAGCCACGACGAACGGGACCGCCCGTAATAATCGAAACGAGGACGATTTCTTCATTGATTGCACTCCAAAGAAAAGTTGCGTGGCCCTATGGATGGCCACCATGAGTTTGGACGCTGCTATCCACCAGCAGCGCATCTCATTTCAACGGATGCATATCAGGTGCCGTGTCTGTGAAACATCTCTGGAGCCCTTTTTCCTCGATAGACCCTGCTAATCTGACCGCTCTGGAAAAAAGCAACTGTCTCAAAACGATGACGTCCTGTCGTAACATTGACGTCAATTTCTTGAATCGAGAATAGAAATGTCCGCAGCAGATCACGCAGTTTTGCACGTTTTCGAGCGGCCTGGATATTAAGTCTCGATGTATCCCGCCATCTCATCGATCCGTGAGGCAAGCGTAAAATCTGCCGCCGTTAATCCGCCTACGGTGTGCGTCCAAATTTCGATCCACGCATCTTTGTAATTTTCCAGATGCAAGTCTGGGTGATGCTGCATATCCTCCGCTACTTCCGCGACGCGACCAAAAAAATCTAGGCCCGCTAAGAAATTGCTGACACCCCAATTTTTCCGAATCCGAGTACCTTCATGGGTCAGATGCCAACCCTCCAACTGAACCAAGTGTTCTTGAACCTGTGATTCATTCAGTGCCGTTGTCATTCAATGCTTCCTTTGATTAGGGCTCTTCTGGAAGGACTAGCGCCTTCTAAAAAAGCCTTGTGTGAGTGACTGATACTTGTGGCAGTTCAGCAAACGTATCTTGTTTTCCGAGAGAGCAGGGCACCTGTTAGGGCGTTGCCATTTTTAAGGCCACGGCGTTTGCCTGCAGGGC
>JAAEPL010000673.1 GCA_024232675.1 Planctomycetaceae bacterium | reverse complement strand
TTACGGCATCGATATGCCGGCCGCCCGCGAATTGATCGCCCATGGCCGAACGAATGATGAGATCTGCGAGGCCATTGGAGCAGATTGGCTCGTCTACCAGGATTTAGCGGACCTAAAAGACAGCTTGTCCGAAGGAAATCCTAAAATTGAGCAGTTTGAATGCTCCGTTTTCGACGGAAAGTATGTGGCCGGAGACGTCGACCAGGAGTACCTCGCCATGCTGGAAAATCGGCGAAACGATCAGGCTCGATCCGAAGAGAGCCAACCCAATTTATTCGATACCGATTTTGCAATCGGGTTACATAACGAAAATTCTTGAAATTAAACTTCCCAGGAGCCCCTATGGTCCAGGTTTCCAACTGGCTGGCTAATCGCACATCGCTGTTTGACAGCAGTGGCATTCGAGAGGTCTTCAACTTAGCAAAAGAGTTGAAAGACCCCATCAATTTTTCGATTGGTCAGGTGGACTACCCACTCCCAGAACCCGTCAAGGATTCACTGATTCAATCCATTGAGCGCGGACAAACCAATTACACAGTCACGCAAGGGATTGCTCCCCTCCGGGAACGCTTGAAAAAACAGGTACAGGAACAATACAACGATCCCCACCGCGACCTGCTGGTAACCTCGGGCACCAGTGGTGGATTAGTGCTCAGCATGATGGCTTTGATCGATCCGGGTGACGAGGTCATTATTTTTGATCCTTGGTTTGTGATGTACGAATCTCTACCCCAACTTTGCGGGGGCGTGCCGGTCAAAATCAACATCTACCCTGACTTCCGATTGGATATCCAAAAAGTCAGAGATGCCATTACGCCGCGGACCAAGATGATCATCACCAATTGCCCGGCAAATCCGACTGGCATCAGTTTCAATCGCGAAGAAATCCAGCAACTGTCCGAGCTGGCCGCGGAGAATGATATCTGCCTCATCTCTGACGAGATCTACAGTAAGTTTTCCTACGATAAAGAGCACGTATCGCCTGTCGAATTCAATCCTGAAACCACCGTGGTAGATGGATTTTCCAAAAGTCACGCGATGACAGGATTACGCTTGGGGTTTGCCCACGGTCCCGCGCCTATCATCGCTGAGATGATCAAACTGCAACAACTGACCTTCGTATGCGCCCCCAATCCAGTGCAATGGGCCGGTGTCACCGCTATCGATACCCCTATCGATCACCACGTCGATGCCTTTCGCAAAAAACGGGACTACTTGGCTGATGAATTATCAAAGTACTATGACTTCGTGAAACCAGACGGTTCCTTTTACTTTTTCCCAAAACTACCGAATGGGGTCTCGGGACGAGAGTTTTTGACGCGTGCCATCGAACACAACATGCTTTTAATTCCGGGTAACGTTTTTAGCGATCAGGATACCCACTTCCGCATCGCCTATGCGGTATCCGAAAGTAAATTACAACAAGGCGTTGATGTGCTCAAGAAGATCGCCAGCTCATAGTGGTTGCGATATGAATGATCTTCCTGGCCCTGACAGGCCGCAGGCAACCGGCTCTTCATCCACGACTGACTGGATAACGACAGACGGGACGAAAATCCAAGCGCGTCAATGGCTCGCCAGCAAGCCACGGGCGACGACGCTGTTGATTCACGGGATGGGAGATCATTCCGGACGCTTTGACCATGTAGCTCGGTTCCTCAACACTCAAGGGCTCTCCGTATTGGCTCCCGATTTACGCGGCCACGGGCTAAGTGATGGCCAACGCGGCTATATTCGCGATTTCGAAATCCTGCTCGACGATATCGATCTTGCCTTA
>JAAEPL010000672.1 GCA_024232675.1 Planctomycetaceae bacterium | reverse complement strand
GACCGCTCATCGCCGCTTATCTGGCGTTTGGCGCTCTTGCCTCGTTTCGACGGCGTCACCAACGCCCGGTGCCTGCTGTTTGGCGCGAACACGCCAACGCCAATATGCCAATGATTCCAGCCGGGCTACACTGCTTCGGGCTGTTTGATAGCTGGCTACGGTAAGCACTAATATTTGAGAATCGAGGTTGATGATAAACTTGAAATGGCCCAGCAGGCTGAGGTTTAGCAGATCGATACCAGAAAACGTCGATCCAGGCGTTTCCTTGTTTCTCCAAAGCTGACGTTCAAAGTTTAAAGTTCAATGGCCGCTTTCGACCCAAAACGGCCTTTTATCTTCCCAAATTTACCCTATATGGGTGATGCATCCCGTTTTTCACGGTGTTAACATCATGTATGGGTAAACACACAAAATTAATAATCACTTGACCTGAGAGGGTTGCTGTATGCTGTATCCACGTTCGTTCAATCGTTTTATTCTTATTAGCCTGGCTTTGTTGGGCTTGTCGGTTTCCTCGGCCATTGCCGGTTTATACGAGGGTAACGATTCCATTTTTGGAATTGGTTCAATTACCATTGACACCACGAACGATCTCGCATGGCTGGATCTTACTATATCCAGAGACAAAGAATACAGCTATGATGACATGAGGAAAAAAATGGCAACAGGTGGCGATTTCGAGGGCTGGCGGTACGCCACTGAGCAGGAGGTACGCGATTTCTGGACAAGCGGCGGCGGCCCGGGCGGGGCGTACGATGGGGTCTATGATGACGCCAAGGGCTGGGCCCGGGAGATTCTGAAATTGTGGGGGGCGACGCTAGACACCCCTCGTGGGGGTCTCGAAGCGCATGCGCTCACGGGTACGCCCTATCTGGGGAATGGTTCGGGTGGGACGCGCGCACACAAATATGCGACTCTCTCGGAACTGCCCGGCTTTAATGGCAACGCGTGGATTTGCCCCACTTCAGCCGGGTGCGGTATGTCAGACGACGACTACGGTCGCTTCTTAGGACACGCCCTCGTCAGGACCCACGTCTTGCCAGTCCCCGCAGCCATCTGGCTATTCGGTACAGCCCTGATTGGGTTCGTCGGCATATCTCGACGGAGGAAGCTTGCCTGACTTTAAACTAAAATAGAAAATGAAACCCCGCCACCGAGCGGGGTTTTTTTGCCCGCAATTCAAGTCATGCACTCAGAGAG
>JAAEPL010000671.1 GCA_024232675.1 Planctomycetaceae bacterium | reverse complement strand
TGATGGCAATCGCGACCACCAACATGTCAACTCTACTGTCTGATACTGCTCCGTCCGACAGTCAAGGGAGAATGCTGGGCGTGTCGCATTCGGTGCGTGTGTTCGGGTCTGCCTTGCTTTGTTTTGCCGGCGGTATTCTCGCTGGTCTCTCGCCCCAGTATCCAATTTTACTAGCCGCCATTGCATCCTTGTTTTCCGCAGGATTGCTTATTTGGGGCGGACGCAAACTAGGCCGGAAAACGTCAACGACAACAGCGCCCTAAACCACCCACCCCGCTTCCAACCACACTACGTAGAAGCGGAGCAATCACATACGGTTTCGGAAACTGTTTCCAAATTACTGAAACAGCCGATAGCCAGTGGGATCATCCAACAGGAACCAATGAAAACCCGTCTGCACAAACACAGCAATGGCGTTAGCGGCAACCACGAGCAGGAATAGCCAGACCACCAACTTTGAGAGCAACTTGGGAGTCAATGGCACCAGGGGCACGTCTTCACGGATAAAGGTCAAGTGCAGGCCTGCATCAATCAACAGGGCGACAAATACGAATAGCGCCCAAGTGTATAAATGCAACCCGAAAACGGGACTGCCATAACCCGGATCTCCCGGAGCGATATGCAACAGAATTTGCCGGATGGAAATGGCTGCGCCTAAAATTGAGGCCAACACGGTCATCCCAAAGCCCGTCGAGAAAGCATAAGTATCAACACAGCCCTTACGACGCCCGATGGAAATCATTCGGGCAGGTCCTAATACGGCAAGGATCATCGCCATCCGCTGTAAATAGCAGAGGGGGCAAGGATATTCCTTGCCAACAAATTGCACACCAAAGGCACCAAGAATAACACAACTGACGACCAGAACGGCCAAGTGGGCGTTGATGTAACTGAGGCGTCGGATTGAAATCGATTTCATAAGCTTATGTCCAGGGGATCGGTGGCGTGATGTAAGAAAAGCAATGCAATTGCCAACCAACTACAAAAGAACAATATCAGCGTCAGACTACGCCGATCGGTCATGGACGAAAGCGCTGTCGCAAGCAGCAAGAGAAAAATCATACAGGCAACCAAATCACCACCTCTTTTTCTTGGGTTTATTTCGGGTGCATAAACAATGCAATCGCAACTTTACGCGATGCCGCTTAGCTTGCCTACTCGGTAGGTAAAGAATCCAGATGACTTTCAGCAAGTCTGAAGTGAAAAAACCAATCGCATTGGAGACTGCGGGTTCACTCTA
>JAAEPL010000670.1 GCA_024232675.1 Planctomycetaceae bacterium | reverse complement strand
TGGCTTTTAGGCGATCAGTTTCGCGCACCGATACCGTGTCCGGGGTTAAGGGGGCCTCCGCCTGCGTCTCGCGAAACGAGGCTTCAAGAAGCTCACTATCAGGAACCAATTCCAATTCGCTTAACGCGTTCGGCAGCGGTTATTGGGCCGCCGGTGGCATCGGTGCGAATGAAACCTAGCCATAGCCCACAGTGATGGAGGACTCGCTGAATGACGTCTGTTTGTCGACGTTCGATGCAACTGATGATCTTCATCGCATCGCCACATTTGGGACTTCCCGGTGGATCGATTTCGTAGACTCGCTTGATCAATCTCGCCCAAAAAACAACTCGCCTCTCGGGTTCTTACGACTCGTGAAAGTGGCCATTCGCCCCGTGTCGCGGTGCGACTCGCTACTACTTATTAACGAATACCGAGGGAAACCGTCATTTCCCTCAGCCGGAATTCAAAAGGAACCTTTCGCAACCGTGGAAAAAATTTTACATTGATCCTGAGTGAATAACAGATAGCAACGGTTCGCAGATGCCTACGCGTGTGCGGATGACTTCATGGCAGTTTCAAGTGGTCTTTGGTGTTAAGAATGAGTGAGCGAGAACCTCAAGTAAGAAATGATTGTGAGCAGTTCATGAAAGACGGAGTGGCATCATTTCTCTCCGATAATTGTCCGCCGATGGGGATCTACGAGACACTCTACGCATTCCAGGACACCTTTGGTCAATTCATGGGAACAGAAGGGACCCACCCTTGGTCCCAAGGATTCCCGCTAACGACGCCCTTGGAGAAATTCGGCGGTCCTGCTTTGCCAGACAGCGTCGAAGTGACTTGGGAAGATCGCTTCTATCCCAAAGCCTGGGGGCATCCAAACCTGCGGGAGGCCATTGCCAACTATTACAACTCACAATATGGATCATCGATTACGCCTGAGAATGTGATGATTTTTGCTGGCGGTCGCCCTGGAATTTACACCGTGATGGCCTTTCTAAAGAAGCATATCAAAGTCCGAATTGGCAATATTGAATGGCCTGCCTATCTTGATATCTTGACACAAACCGAAACCGAGTATGAGATTGTTCCATTCACCAAAGAGAACAACTTCCACCCCAGCAATGCCGAATATTTCGAGCGGTCCGGACTAGAGGCTGGCGTGGGGCTGCTGCCTGTTATCTCCAATCCACAGAATCCTTCAGGTCAGACGCGTTCAGGTGAAGAGCTTCGAGAATTGATTGAAATGGCAGAGGCATCCGGCAACGGAATTTTGCTTGATGAGGCATACGAAATGTTTCACTCCCCTTCGGTCAGCGGCATTGAGTTCGTCCAAGACTTAGACAACAGCAACGTGTTCATCGCCGGTGCCTGCACAAAGGGACTCCAAGCGCCAGGCATCCGGATTGGATGGATGATTGCCAGCAAAAGCAATATCGAGACCATGGCCAACTACTCCAGCTTTGGCATGGGTGGGGTCAGCCATCCCTCACAGAATTATGCGGTCAAACTGCTCGAACCATCTCGGGTTAAACAGGCTCGCAGCGCCGTCGAGGAGCATTACAAATGGCAACGTGAACGGTACGGCAAAGCCTTCAAGGAAATGGGACTTGGTGTATACACTGGCAACGGTGGGTTCTACCACTGGCTAGAATTACCTGAGGGTATGACTAGCGATGAACTCAACAAGCGATTGTTCAAACGGGGCGCAGCTATCTTGTGCGCATCTGATTGTGATATGGCGCGTCCTCACTCGAAAGACCCCGGCTATGTTACTCCCTATGAGCGTTTCTTCCGTTTCTCGTTTGGCCCTCTACTTCCGGAAACATTTGAGGACGATGTTCAGTTATTCCGCGAAGTGTACGAACAATATAAATCCGATGTTGGCATCGAAGGTTGATCAAAACGGCCAGTCGTATCAAGAGCTTCATGCCAAAGGCATTTGAAATCTAAAACGATCGAGCAATGGGTACAAGGCAGAGCGATACCAAGTGGATCACGCAGCAATCTTTTCTTGCCGAACTTAACCAAATTAAGGTCTCTAGCCGGAGCCTCAACACT
>JAAEPL010000669.1 GCA_024232675.1 Planctomycetaceae bacterium | reverse complement strand
GTTCGGCTTTTCTGTTGCTTGGGCCGGTGTCGTGGGACCGATCAGTAACCAGAGGGTCAACAGAGCCCAAGATGTGCATGGAATGGGGAAGCGAGCGATAAGCGTCAGCATCATTAAGCCTTGCGTATATAGGTTCGTTGGAAGACCAAGAGAAAATATTAAATGGACCACGTAAATTTAATCGCGATGGCCTGCGACAAAAGGGGGACGCTTTTCGCGTTCATGTCACAATTGACTTCACTCGATTATAGCAAACTTCGGTCCAGTGCTGCCGATGTCAGGTTGAATTAAGCTTTTCCAGAACTCTTGCTTACGGTTAGGTGGTACCCGATTCTGAGACTTCAAGGATTAAGACAGGTTGCGATCAACCCCACTCCAGTTGAGTGCGTGCTGATCGAGTCCCACACTCATCGTCTCCAGGAAACAGGCTAACATTTCGTAGAATCCTGCAAGCAAGGTTGCTTCCGCAATCTCCGCCGTTGAAAAAATCTTCGCCGCACTCGCAAAAGTGGCGTCGGAGATCTTTCCATCGTTAGCACAATCGCCTGCCAAGCGGATCATGATCGAGAGCTTCCCATCGAGTCCGGAAGGATTGGGCGAAGTGATCTCAGCAATCTCTTGGTCGTTCAGTCCTGCAATCTTCGCCGCCGGGATGTGATGCGATAGTTCGTATTGGCTGCAGCGAAGAGTGGCCATTCTCAGAATTACCGTCTCTCGAATTTTTGGATCAAGATTTCCGGACCGAAATGACCAAGCGAAATCGTAGAATGATTTGACCATTCCAGCCGGACAATGCAGAAGCATGCGGGTGAGGTTGATCGGCATGCGATCAAGTTGTTCTCTCTGTTCGTCTGTGAATTTTGAGGGGTCGGCGTAATCTACTTTTTTCATGATCTGCCAAGTAAGGTGGAAAACTGGGGGTTAGATAGCACTCACCACTCCATCCCGTGCGGAATATTCCGCGGTTGTATTCTGTCGGCAGTAACGATCAAAATTCGGATTCAGATAAGGGATTCAACGTTACGCGTTACGCCTTAGGGACTAAGATTTTTACGGTAACTCAACTCGTTGTCAAACTAAGTAGCACGGGTCAATACAGCCAAGTTTTACCGCCTGCCACGTTCGGTTTAATTTTTTTGGAAATGCACTGTGTGGATTCTTTTTGGTAAGCAAGTGTCAAAACGCATTCTAGGTGCCGTGATTTGCGAGAACGTTGGGATTCCTAGGTGCCAGCAATCATGCCGAGCGGGGGGTGTTTTATACTTGGTAGCCCAATCGTGTTAGGTGTTTCGCAAGCTCACCTCTGGGGTTTGGTTTAGGGCATCGTGATGGATTGCATTCCAGGGGCCCAAGGGCTGGGGTTAGTGGTTGAGAGCGTCTTTGCGCGACAGAATCAGATGGTGTCGAATTTGGTGGAAGTTGAATTAACGGTGCAGATGCAAG
>JAAEPL010000668.1 GCA_024232675.1 Planctomycetaceae bacterium | reverse complement strand
CTGCAGCATTGGTTCCTCAGTGACGAAATTCAGCGTGTTGATACCTTCGGCGAGTTAAGCGAGGCAACGTCCAAATGGTGCGATGAGACCATTCGGCGGTATCGCTATGTGATTGCCACACAAACGGGTTCCAAGGGGGCACTGGCTGTCTGGGGGCGCGTGAAGCCTGCTCTGAAACGTCTGCTGAAACGCTGAACTGTCGTAGGTTCACCAGAAATCATGCCAGCGTAGCTCGCTCGTTCCCCTGCGGAAAAAAATCTTGGCCTATTCAAGGCTCCTTGTGCCAGTTCTGAGCCCAGCCTTTTTCAGGACTGGGTATCTTTTGGCCAGTTAATCGAATAAATTCTGGTGAGGGACGAGATACGCTCCCAAACCATAAATTGAAAAAAAAGCCAAAATCATGGACATCGATATATACAAGGCATGCCCTTGCCAGTCGGGTAAGAAGATCAAATTCTGTTGCTCGAAGGATATCCTGCCGGATCTCAATCAAGTGCTCACCCTGCATCGCAGTAAGCAGGCCTCCGCAGCACTGGAGAAGTTGTCGCGACTGCTGGAGAAACATGGGCCCAAAGCTTGCCTGTTGGGTTTGCAAACTCACGTCTTGTTGCATTCTCGGGAATACGCGCGAGCGGAAGAGGTAAATGATCAATTTCTGCAACTCAACCCGCGGAACCCCTTGGGTTACCAACACAAAGCACTCTTGTGTGCTGCGGAAGGGCGAGCAGCAGACGCGGTCGAAGCGTTACAGACCGGCTTGGATGCGTGCACGAATTTGGAAGTGCCGGTAACGATGGCGACCGCCTTTCGGACGGTGGGCATGTTGTTGATGTCGCAAGGGCAAGTGGTGGCTGGGCGAGCGCATTTAATTTTCGCCTCAGAGTTGAAGAGTGGAGAAGACGATGTTTCGGCCCAGCTGATCATGCAGTCATTCCGTTCCCCTGAAATACCCTTGCTACTGAAATCAGAGTTTCCAGTTCCGCCGCCGGAGAGTGGCGGTGAAGCGTGGACAGAGAAGTTCCTAAATGCATGGAAGTTTGCGTCCGTCGGTCGTTGGAGAGCGGCCCGATTTTTAGCCGAGAAATTAAATACCGCTGAGCCGGGACATGCGGAAGTTGTCTACGCGATTGCGATTTGGTCACTGTATTTGGCCGATATCGCCCGCGCGGAACTGGCTTTTCAGGAATACTCCGAATTGGACACACTCGACTTTGATCGATCGGTGGAAGCCTTAGCCACGCGTTTCGCGATTGACGACGAGCCAATCACGGGTGCCTACGATTTCGTAAAGCTGACCTACTCGCTGGATGACGTGGAACAGCTGAATGAAAAAGCGATTGCTAGTCAGCGTTTGATAACGGGGTCGATTTTCAGTCATAGTTTCGTTGATCCTCAAGCACCTCCACCGCAAGCGGGTTTTCTTTTGCTGGACGTGGATGAAGTGCGGCAGGTAGCGGATGCAGAGAGCGCTGCATTCCCAAGGGTAATTGGTGAGTTGCTGATTTACGGTCGCCAGACCGATCGCGATCCACGCGTCGACTTCTTCGTAGTTCGCGATGCGGAATACGATCAAACACTGACCCGCTTGCATGCGGTTCTTGGTGATACGTTGGTGGAACGCATTGATGAACAAGTCGTGGAACAGATTAGCATTCTAGATCACGAAATGAGCGTGAAATGGCATCTACCTCCCGACATGTCGATCGAAGAAAGGCATGCCTTTGTGCAAAAACAAAGGGACCGAGAATATTTGGAGACATTTCCCACGATCCCCTTCCGCGTGCTTAATGACCAAACGCCCGCCGAGGTCGCTAAGGATGAAAACGGTCGTCGGAATCTAGCAGCCTTGGTATTGATGGTAGAGCAAGGAGCCGATGCGTTAGCCGCGGATGGATTTGATTTTAATCGGTTGCGTGGTCAGCTTAATGTCCCAGAACCGCAAGCTGTTGATTTAGAATCTCGGGAATTCGATCGTCTATCTCCGATCGAAATGCAACGAGTGGATTTTTCAACTTTGCCAGACGAGTCGTTGATTAAAGCCTACGTCATGGCCAGCAGTTGCGGAAACCTGCCGATTCTTCGTGTTGCCGGGCCGGTAATTCTGTCGCGTCCTGACATGGAAAAATACATTCGGTTCGAGATGATATTAGTCATGTTGGCACGGATGTGTGCGGATACCGATGAGGCCTTGGAGCTGATGCAAAAGGCACGCAAGCATGCGACTGCCGCCGAACGTCCTATCGGAGGCTTGTTGATTGATGAACTTGAATTAAGGTTAGAGAGAAATCGCCCCGAAGGTTGTCAGGAGTTGCTACGAGTTCTGCAAGCCAACCATCTGCAGGATCCACAAAACCAATACCGCTTGGCTTCCGTATTGCAAAAGTTCGGAATTATGGGGCAGGACGGCCGCATGCGAACCGCTGGTGCGGGCCCTGCTGAGCCAGTTGCGGCAGCTGCAGGAGCCAGCGAAATCTGGACGCCCGATGGCGGCACCGATGCTGCTGGCGATGCCGAAGGAACGTCTAAATTGTGGGTCCCCGAGTAATTTTTGCCGACAACTTAACGTTGTTTGCGGCTGAGGTAATATCTAAACGTGGCCAGTTACGTCGTAAGATACGGTTCGATGCGTAACCTGGGAGTGTTCCACTCGCGGGCGAATAGCGACTCATTCCAGCGGGGCTCCAGTGTGATTGTGCGGTCTAACCGCGGGTTGGAGACGGCGTCGGTGCTTTGTGAGGCAACGGAAGACGCGCTTTCGCACCTTGATGACACCTCTTCCGGTCAGATTCTCCGTGGCATGACCGAGCAGGACCTTAATGAGTTTGCGCATCTGCAAGAAACTCGCGATGAAAAGCTCAAGACTTGCCAACGCCATATTGAAAAATTCCAATTGGAAATGGAGTTAGTTGAGATTGAGCATCTGTTCGGCGGTGAAAGAGTGATCGTCTATTACCTGGCTGAGCAACGTATTGATTTTCGGGAGTTAGTGAAGTCGCTTGCCAGCGAATTTCAAACTCGAATCGAGATGCGGCAAATTGGTGTCAGAGATGAAGCTAAATTACTTGCCGATTATGGGGACTGTGGGAAGCCGGTTTGCTGCAATACCCATTTGTCATCGATGCCACCTGTCTCCATGAAAATGGCGAAGATTCAAAAGGCTACACTCGACCCCACCAAGATTTCTGGACGCTGTGGGCGTTTGAAGTGCTGCTTGCGTTATGAGTACGATACGTATGACGAATTGCAAAAAGAATTGCCGAGGATTGGTGTCGACGTGATCACCAGTACGGGCCGCGCTCGTGTGCTGGGCCATGAAATCCTCGCCCAACAGGTGTTGGTCGAAATGGAAGATCATCGACGAATCTTGATCGATGCCAGCGACGTGCTGTCCGTGATCAAAAAGAATAAACCCAAAAAGAATTAACAATTTGGGAAGGACCGTACGGGCCACTCGTTCGCTGCGGTACGGCAAGACATCCCGCGTGATAAAGGTTTTTTGACGAAGTTATGGAAGAAGAAATTTACGCTTTGCACCGTTTACTTGATCGCGATAGGCGGTACCCACTGGAGGCTTATATTTTTGTCCGGGAAGGGCTTGCATACGCGTCCAATGTCTTAAACCTGGGCAATGAAACGACTGTCGAAGAACCCGAACCTGAGTTGCAACTTGAATTGGATGCGACACAGGAAGAGTTGATGCCGCTGAAGGAACGCCATTTAACGGGCCAGGAGTTGTGCGATGCCATTCGTGTCTATGCCATCAATGAGTTCGGTTACATGGCGAGATTAGTACTCGAAAAATGGGGGATCACCCAAACTCAAGATTTCGGGAATATTGTCTACAATATGATTGAAGTGGGTTTGATGAAGAAGTCAGCGAATGACTGTCGCGAACATTTTAATGACGTGTATGATTTTTCAAATGCGTTTGAGCGAGATTACGAACTGAAAATTTCAGGGTCCTAAACCTTTGGCTGCTGCAAAGAAAAAAAGTAGACTCGGTAAAAAGCACGGGAAGCACCGAAATGCCGGTGCTGGGGAAGCGGTCAAACATACGGACAATCGGGAACCCGCCGCTCCGAAGAAAATGGTCCGCCGCCCTGCCCCACCTCAGCCCAAGGTTTTGGCCGTTCTAGCGGTGCTGGTCACACTCTGGGTGGGATTGCTTATTTACCTGGCACGGGTCGTAAACACCTAAGTCCGCACGCCATAAGCTGCGGAAGGCCGGCAACGCTTTGTCGTCGCCGAGTTTCTGCCAACTGGCCCTCGGGGATACCTGCGTTGATGAAGTGCAGAAGTCGCGTATTCGCCTCAGCCGTTTAATAGTGCGGCGGCTTTTCGTCTTCGAGGGTACGCGAATTGTCGGTGTTGGCATGCAAATTGGTGACCTGGTCGAAAAGGCGTTTGATGCTTAATTCCATTTGCTGCAGCACCCGCGTGTTCGCGATGAGCACTTCGTTTTGTTTCTCGAAATCTCGCTGAAGTAGCCCCAGAGATGTTTCCAGGTCAATGATTTTTTCTTCCAAGCGATTGCTCATCTTTATTCACCGTTGAAAAGTTATAGGTCGTCCCCATTAGGAAAGCCGTTCGCATCGAGGATGGTCAAACGTACTCTCTCAATTGAGCGTCGACTGGCTTGTTCGATATTCACTTGGACTTCGTCAATTTGAAGTTGTTGCCCACGTTTCGGTATCGTTTTGAGCGAGCTCATGATTAAGCCCGAAAGTGTATCGAATTCACCGTTTTCGGGTAGTGCTAGTCCCAGTTCATCGTTGAGTCTATCGATGCGTACCGTTCCGTCTGCTTCCACAACTTTCTCGTGAATCCAGATGATTTGACCATCTTCCGGTTGGTCATCATCCTTCTCATCAACGATTTCGCCAACGATTTCTTCGAGAATATCTTCCATCGTGATCACGCCGGCGACCGATCCGTATTCATCGACAACCAATGCCATGTGGGTGCGGTTATCAAGGAACTGTTGCAGCATCTCATCTAATAACTTTGTCTGTGGAACGACCATCACATCGCGTACCAGTTCGCGCAAGCTTTTCTGTGCTCCCGGTTCAATCACGTGTTGAGCCAGGAGGTCTTTGGCGAGCAAGATCCCAATGACATCTTGTGCATTTTGGAATTGCCCCTCAACGACGGGTAATCTCGTCCTGCCGTTTTCGGCTGTCAAGCGTGTGACTTCCGTTAGGGAGGTACTCACATCAACGACGTCGACTTTGGAACGCGGAGTCATGACTTTTCCGACCACACTATCGTCAAGTTCAAACACCCCTTCGATCATTTCCCGGGCATCGTGGTCCAGCATCCCATCGTGTTCACCTTCCGAAACCATTGATTTGATCTCTTCTTCGAAAGTATCTTCTTCACTCTCGGGTATTTCTTCCTTTCCTGTCATGCGTTGGAACAGTGTGGAGACGACTTCGACCCCCGCCGTCAACGGTGCTAACAACAAGGCGACCGCCCACCATAATCGCCAGGTCCGGTAGAGGAATGAAGGAGCTGCGATTTTTCGTACACCCCACGGAATCCAACAATTCGCTGCCAGTAGAATCAATGACCACAGTCCGATCAGACCTAGTAAAGCGAATGACGAAGCGGTTGCGATAGAGCGGTCGTGGAAAAAGGAAAGTAGCCCGCAGATGAGCGCGGTAGCAATGCTGATCATCTGCAACGTGCTCGCACCGAGAGCGAGTTCCTCCCGCAGTTCAATAATTCGAGTGTGCCAATCTAGGTTGCCTCGCCGACGGCAATACTCTTCCAGTTTGTGTCGGTAGAACTCATGCAGGACCTGAACCGCTGTGGCAGATGCCGAGGCGATTAAAATGGCAAAGACGGAAATTGCGACGAGCCAGTTAGGCGTCATGAGGCCTCACTTTCATCGCTGTCGCCACGTTGCACACCTAATAATTGCAGGTATTTGTTTTCCATCCGTTGCATGTTCTGTCGCAACTCATCCGTGGCATCATCCATGCCGACCAGATGAAGCGTGCCATGAATGAAGTACAGAAGCAGTTCCGTGGCGGGTGGCCAGTGATATTCTTTTGCGACTGTTTCGGCAGTATCTGAGCTGACAATCACTTCGCCTTCCAGCCAGCCCCGCTGGGGATCTGACGCAAGGGTGAAACTGAGCACATCCGTCGGGTAGTCATGTTGAAGGTAATCGACATTCAATTGATGCATCGTAGGATCATCGACGATTGCCAGACTGATGGCCCCGTCATGAAAACCGTGATCGCATAGGATGGCGGTCACCACTGTGCGTATGGCGTTTGGGTCGATTTCGAAATCGACCTGTTGGTTGATGTCTATCTCACCTGAGAAATCAGGCGGGTTGTTGATGGTCTGGATATTTAACTCGAGCATGATACATCGCGTTGAGCGACTTAATCAGACTTTTCTCTATGTTGCGAAGTTGTTTGAGTGTTAAGGAACATTGATCGAACTGACCGTCGTCCAGTTTCTTTTTGGAGATGCTTTGCACCAGACTTTCTAACCGTGCTGGTGTCGGTTCCCGTAACGCGCGGCTGGCACTTTCCACGGCGTCAGCGAGCATCACAACCCCGGCTTCTTGAGTCTGCGGTTTCGGTCCGGGGTAACGGAAGTCTGCTTCCTCGACGTCGGGCGAATCATCGTCTTCTTCCCGTTTTCGAGTGGCTTGGTTGTAGAAATACTCGACCAAGGTGGTTCCGTGGTGCTGCTCGATGATATCGATGATGCGTTGAGGTAGGAAGTTTTTTCGACCCATTTCAGCACCATCTTTTACGTGAGCAATAATCACCAGTGTGCTCATCGTCGGTACCAAGTCGTCGTGTTTGTTACCGTCGATCCCTTGATTCTCGATGAAGTATTCCGGCTTTCGCATCTTGCCGATGTCATGGAAGTAGGCGCCCACTCGACAGAGCAATCCATTGGCTCCGATGGCCTCGGCTGCGGCTTCGGATATTGATGCGACGTTGATACTGTGATTGTAGGTACCGGGCGCACGTTGCACGAGTTGTTTCAGCAATGGATGGTTTGCATCGCTTAATTCAAGCAAGCTGATATCGGTTTCGATTCCAAACCATTGTTCCAGAAACGGCAGCAAGGCGGTCATGAAGAGACCGGCCAGTAGAGCCCCCCCTGCGAACCAGACGCCGTCAAGTAAGAGCGGGCTTCCCAGAGGTTGGCCGGTAATGGTCCCGATTCCAATGGTGGTAGGGAAGGCCACTGCAGCCGAAATGAGCCCGATGTAGACAAGGCGTGTGCGACTGCGAATGCGTCCGCAAAGTAGACTGGCGACAAACGCAGTGGCAGTCAAAACGACGAAGTTGTCGAGGCCGTAACCGTGAGAAACAGTGAACACAAGGGCGGCAAACGCGCTCAGCAGTAACGCTAACTCTCGGTGGTATGCGATGGAGATCGTCATGGCGAACATGCAGATCGGAACGATCTCAGCACGCCAATGCATATTGATTGCGAGCACCCAGGCGGCGCTCACAGTGACCATGAATAATCCCAACAGCATTGCAAATTGGCGAAGATCATCAATCAGGCTGCGGTCACGGTAGTAAAGATAACCGCACATCAATGAGAACACGCCAAGGTACATTCCCCAGGTGGCGAACGTGAAAAATACTTTGTCAGCAAGCGTCATCGACTTGATGAAGGCGGAGTGCTCGGCAACAAGTAAGGCAATGTCTTCGTCGTTCAGCGGACGTCCTGCGCTAATCACACTGGCGTCGTCCTCGTTGAGTGCTTGCATCTCCAGTGGACTTCCGGGCGTGAATAATTTGTATTCGGTATCTGTTTGCTTCGCGATCATGCGCTTCGAGCGATCGGTGGCTACCTTGTCCAACTTGAGAGTCGTGGGTAACCGAGGTTCTAGCCAATCGTAAAGCCGCTCCGCAACATAGTTCGGTTCGGTGATGCTTTCCTGATTGTCCAGCGAGTTGCTTAACCGCGAACGCAGGCCCTCAGCGATTTCTCCGATCCGCACCTGAGACACGTCGACAATTTGCGTTGACGTGTTATCGAATGGGTCATAACCCAAGGGGAATACTTTGATTTGCTGGGCACTACCTTCCCCAAATTCATGCTCCAGATTTTTTAGCAGGCCCGTTTTGCTGATCTGCAGCAACGCCGTCTCTAGCCCCAATTGCAAAGCTTCCAATGAAGTATCGTCCTGGATCGCCGCCGCAAATTTTTTGAATGCTTCTTTTTCAGGGGAGTCCTCGGTCTTTTCGGTTTCTGTTGTTTCCGTTGTTTCCGCGTTTTCAGGGTCCGCTTCACCTTCCGTCGATGTTGCCACTTCGTCGGGATGAGGTTGCGTTACTTTTTCGGGCTCCGTTTCAAATTGCTGTCCGAGGAAATCTTTCCAGGCATCCCCTTCGATTTGCTCAAAGTTCTTATCTTTGATTTGAAAAATGCGATCGACTAACGCTTGTCTCAGTTCGTTGATTGCTTTTTCATCGTTGGAGTAATAGGAAAGAGCCGTCCGTTGAGCGCGATCTCGAGAGCGATTGGTTTCGAGCACATCGTAATACTCAAACGTCGTTCGTGCATGCAGGTTGTGTAGTGGAGCTTGCCGAGCCCGGTAAGGAAAACTGGGAGCCCAACCTCCGGATACCAGCCAAAGTACGAGGGCGGTGACGGTGCACAATCCGACACGTGACCAAACCTCGGTGCTTTTTAGGCGTTCGTATAAAATGTCCAAGGGCCGCTGGGGTGTGGGCGCTGTCCATCTTGTTGGTTTGTTAGAGTTTGGATTAGCCATGGTAATGCGTTAAGTCTTGCGGACCCATTTTCGCTTTGCTAATGAGTTTGTTTGATTTGGTATCGAACGAACGAAGCTGAGTTGGAATCAAAAATGGTCAGAATCGGAATCGTAGGCATCGACAATTTTTTGCACCAATGGGTGCCGTACAATATCGGCAGCTGTCAGCTGAGTGAATTTGATGCCCTCGATTTGCCTTAGTCGTCGCATGGCATCGCGTAATCCACTTTCTGTTTGCCGCGGTAGGTCCACTTGGGTCGGGTCGCCGGATACCACAATTCGCGAATGCTCTCCCATGCGAGTGAGGAACATTTTCATTTGTGATGTCGTTGTGTTTTGGGCTTCGTCCAAAATGATAAAAGCCTCATTCAGAGTCCGCCCACGCATATAAGCGAGGGGAGCGATTTCAATAACGTCCTGTTCCACCATCCGTTGAATTTGGTCAAAGCCAATCATCTCGTAGGCTGCATCTAACAACGGACGCAAGTATGGGTTGATCTTTTCATGCAGATCGCCAGGCAGGAATCCGAGATTTTCGCCAGCTTCAACGGCAGGACGGACGAGTATGATTTTTCGGACAGTTTGCCGCTTTAAGGCTTCCACGGCCAGCGCTACGGCCAAGTAAGTTTTGCCAGTACCGGCGGGACCGATGGCGAAGACGATGTCGTGATTTCGCATGGCTTTGACGTAAGCCGCTTGGCCATCGGTGCGAGGGTTAATCTCGAAGCCGACTTGCATGGTCTCGATGGAACTAGGACGGACTACGGGGGGAGCCTCTCCGGTGACGACGGCAATGGTTTCGTCAAACAGTTCCGGTGTCAGGTTGCCGCGTAGCCGCACGATGTGAGTCAGTTTCTCAAGCGCGGCAGTGGCCAAGGCAACGCCCTCGTCCGCACCTTGGATCCGAATCTGACCGTCGCGATGAACGATATCGACTTCGAACCTTTTGCGGAGGCGTTTTAAGTGTTGATCTTTAGCGCCGAACAGTGGCAGTACCAACTGCGGCTCGATCGATGAAATTGTAGCTTCGGTCATTAAAATTGCAGTGGCGATTGAGCCACCGCACCTGGGCCTTTTGCTCTCCCCTAAATATAACTGATTCTGCAACAGCGTTGGGATGTGAAACCCGTGGTGTCGATGGAAACTCCTGTCAGGAAAGGAGATAAAACGATTGGATCGGTTCGGGTGGGATGGACGTTCCCAACCAATTAAGCCAATTATTCGGGGAGGCTGGAAAATTCAGGATCGTGGGCGGCGTGACGCTTATTAATTTCCCGAAACGGGATCAAACCAACCGGTCAGCCAGAATGCGTAAACCAGTGGGGCTGCGGCGAGGATCGAATCAATGATATCCATGACGCCACCGAGACCCGGTAGCCAACGACTGGAGTTTTTAACGCCACCATTTCGTTTGAGCAGAGATTCACTGAGGTCGCCAATAATGCCCACGATGGTGACTAAAACTCCAAAAACGAGGATCAGCCCCAGCGAGGCCCCCGTGGACTGGCCCGTGATCCAAGGGGCCATTACGTAAAATACAAATAGGGCTCCCAGGCATCCGCCAAGCACGCCCCCGCCCACTCCCTCAAGCGTTTTTCCGGGGCTGAGTTGAGGCGCTAGTTTGTTTCGGCCGATCATTTTGCCGACCGTGTAAGCCATGGTGTCCGACATTTTGACCGGAATACACAGGGAAGCGATCGCGACCAAACCCCATTGATTATTCAGGTAGTTTCGCAGCGGTACCCAAAAGCTCATGAGCAACCCGATGTAGGCTACGATCATGATGGTTTTCGCAACATTATCCATCACTTGGTCGCCCTGTTTGTAGCCAATCATTTGGCTAATGAAGGCCAACCCCACCGCTGCAGATATTCCAAACAAGGGCCATCCCAAGCGACCGACAGAACAATCGGCGGGATAGTTTTCATAGAGCAGGGGTACAAATGACAAGCCGACCACCATGAACGTGCCGAGGTAGACGGCCCAGTGTTTGACGTTTTTGTTTCCCGCTTCGTCGAAGTGGAGAATTTCACCAGAAGCCATTAGGGCAACGGTCATCGCCATCAGGGCGATGATCAGTCCGGGGCGAGCCAACGAATCGCTGGAGCCTAGGTGATAATCCAATCCAAACAGCAACAAGATTGCTGAAATGATGATGGTCGCTGAAATAAGACGCCAACGCAGCACGTCGGTTTCCTTCCCTTAAACTAAACCGCCGTAACGGCGGATGCGATTTGAATAGTCCCGCAAGGACGCGTGTAAATCTTCGTTGCGAAACTCCGGCCAGCAACGCTCGGTGACCCAAAGTTCTGCATAACTACTCTGCCACAACAGGTAATTGCTTAGTCGCATTTCTCCTGCAGTTCGAATCAATAAGTCCGGGTCGGGCATGCCATTTGTGTAAAGGCTTTCCGATATTTTTGTTTCGTCGATTGTGGCAGGGTCTAATTCACCGGTTGCCGAGTCTTGGGCAATTTTTTTGACCGCGTCAACGATTTCTTGTCGCGAACCATAATTGATTGCCAGGCACAAACAAAAATCTTCGAACTTACTCGTCATCTCAATCGACTTGTCCATTTCAATTTGGACATCGCGGGGTAATTTATCACGACGTCCAATGATGGATAATTTAATTTTGCGTTCGATCATCTCGGCCCGCGATTCGATCATGAATTGCTGCAGTAGATGCATTAGAAATTCTAGTTCGGCCGTGGGCCTTTTCCAGTTTTCATTCGAAAGGCAATAAAGCGTTAATTGGCGAACGCCCAGTCTTTGGCACTCTTCGATTACTCGGTTGGCAGTTTGCGAGCCTCGCCGATGACCCTCGATCCGTGGCAAGTTGTTGCGTTGAGCCCAACGCCCATTGCCATCCATAATGATCGCTACATGCTGTGGAATTTGCTCGTTAGCGAAATCCACAGGTGAGTTTTTGGATTCGGGAACAGGTGCTGTCGCCACGGTTTTTTGCGTAATCAATTAAATTGTGCTTCGTAAATTGCTAGGCAGATTTTAACAAAAACTACCTCATCCAACCAAGGAGACGGCTTCCTCACAGAAAATCGTCTGGACTCGGTCGGGACCGATCGAAATAACCTCTACCGGAATACCCAGTAATTGGCTGATCCGGCGAACGTAATTGACCGCGTTTTCCGGTAGATCGTCGACACTTCGTGCTCCAGTGACATCTTGCTGCCAGCCCGGCATCGACTCGTATACGGGTTCTACATCACGCAGGTCATCAACGTGACTGGGGAAATCGGTGACCAGTTTGCCGTCGATTTTGTAGGCGGTGCAAATCTTGATCTCTTCCAGTTCGCTGAGCACATCCAGCATCATCATGGATAGCGCATCCACGCCGCTTAAACGGGCGGTGTAACGGACTGCGACGGCGTCGAACCAACCACAGCGTCGGGGGCGTCCGGTGGTAGTGCCGAACTCCTTGCCCAGTTGGCGAATGTGTTCACCAATATCATTGTCCAGTTCAGTTGGAAAAGGGCCTCCACCAACTCGGGTGCTGTAACATTTGGCAACGCCGATCACTTTGTGGATCCAACGCGGGGGCAGACCGGATCCCGACGGTACGCCGACCCCGGAACTATTGCTGCTGGTCACATAAGGATAGGTTCCATGGTCGACATCCAGTAAGGCTCCCTGGGCTCCTTCGAAAAGGACGGACTTGCCTTGCTCGACGGCGTCCAAGAGGAAGTGATTGGTATCGGCCACCAAGGGCGCGAGTTGCTGACCGAGTTCCCGGTAATGAGCAGTAATCTCGGCGGCGTCTAACGTTCCACCCTCCGTGCCGAATTCTTTAAGAAACCGATTTTTGTATTGGCAAATTTGTTGCACCCGCTCAGCGAAATCGTCTCGCAACAAATCACCTAATCTCAAGGCGTGCTTGCGACCAACTTTGTCACGGTAACAGGGCCCGATGCCTCGGAGTGTTGTGCCGATTGATTCTTCGCCAGGCTCCGGTGTGTTGGAGATTTTGTCTTCTTCGACATGCCAGGGGAACACAACATGAGCTCGTTCACTGAGCATCAGATTATTAGCCACATCCACACCGCGTTCTTGCAAGCCGCGGATTTCGCCCAATAGAGTCTCGGGGTGAAGTACCACGCCCGGTGCCACGACGTTAGTCACGGATTGATTGAGTATGCCACTGGGCACGAGATGTAATTTGTAAGTCTGGTCACCATCGACGACGGTATGGCCTGCGTTCGCTCCACCTTGGTATCGCACCACGATGTCGAACCGTTCGGTCATCAAGTCGACTAGCTTACCTTTGGCTTCGTCACCCCATTGCAGACCGATCACACACAAATTAGACACGGGAATGGCTCCGGATTAAGAAAAATCGTGGGCGAATGATGGTATCGTACTGATACTGGAAAGGCGTATTGTTCCCGATTCGCGGCTGAGATGCGAGTGGCCAAATCGACAAAAAAAAGTGCAATCTCAACGGAATTCACTTTTGGGGCCAAGGAATGCATGATCTCAGCGGTTCGATAATTGCTGAGCCAGTACGATCGCCTCGGCTTGCGTGGAAATCTCTCCGTTAAGCTGAGCATTTCGCGTCTCGGTCAAAATGCGTGCGAAAGCCGGTCCTGCCTCGATCCCCAGTTTCTTAAGCACGTTTCCATCCAGCAACGGGCTGGGGTTGAGTCGCTCCTGAGGCCAGGCAAGTCTCTCTCGACAAAAACGGACGGCTTTTTCGGCAACGCCCTGAGCCTCAATGAAGCCGAGGGTAACTGGGCAGGCTGGTTGGATTAGTAGGGGTTGGATGTCCGACCATGGCAACTCCGTGGCCCGGGAAAGGGTCGCTGCGTTTTTTAAGACCCAAGTCCCCGTCTCGGTGAAGTGGTTTGCTAATTTTAACCGCTTGGCCAGCTTGCTAAATTGATGTGGTGTAACCGAGGTTTGCGTTAGAGCGGCCAAAGCCACGGAAAAATCGGGAGACTCCAGTGCAGCTAGGTGTGAGAGGACTTGTTCCTTATCCGACGTGCTTTGTTGCCAGGCAGTTAACTCAGGGAGAATCACCGTTAATAGCCCGGTTTCGATCAATAACTCAACGGCCCGTCGTCGATGTTCGTTAACCAACATTCGGTTCAATTCGACGGCAATTCGCTCCACGCTGACAATCACGATCTCACTGGCGTGTCGCTCGATGGTGAGCTTGGTTGCCGGGTCCAATTGAAAGTCAAGATTGGCTGCAAATCTGACTGCTCTCAGCATCCGTAGTTTATCTTCCGCAATTCGTTGAGCGGGATCTCCGATGGCCTTTACTAATCCCCTTTCTAAGTCATTTTGCCCGCCTACAAAGTCCACGATCTTTTCTTGTAGCGGATCGAAAAATAGGCCATTGATGGTGAAATCTCGGCGATGTGCGTCCATTTCAGGTGTGCTGTACTCGATGGAATCGGGACGGCGACCATCGCTGTAATCGGAATCGCAGCGGAACGTGGCGACTTCGATATTGCCGCTTTGTTTCGTCCCAATAACTGTAATGACCCCAAAGGCGACTCCTAATTCGAGTGTCTTGCGTTCGCCAAAGACATGCGCAATTTGTGCGGGTGTTGCACTGGTGGCGACGTCGTAATCCTTCGGTTGTTTATGAAGCAGTTGGTCACGAACACAGCCACCTGCCCAGAAAGCCTGAAATCCAGCTTCCTGTAGTCTTTTGGTTACGTCGTAGGCAAATTCACGTGGGCTCATGGCGGCAAAAGTTTGGAAAGCCTGGCGGGAAAAATATGAGAGTTGGAGTCTGGTGCGACAACCGCCACGGCGGATAAAGGTCCCTGCGGGAATGCCAGGAAGCTTTCCGGCGCGGTATCTTAACTGTCCCCTGGCGTCTGTCTCCGTAAATTGTAGGGTAACTTTTGTTTCCCGTCGTGTCCGTTAGAATACCAGTCATGAATGAGAATGCCGAGTTGCCAATTGAAATTGATGTCCAACAGGTCAAGGATCTGCTGGATAAACAGGTCGATTTCCTGTTTTTAGATTGCCGGGAACCTGACGAACATCAATTTTGTCGGGTGGAGCAGGCTCAGTTGATTCCGCTGCGGCAAATCCCGGGGAAAAAGCAAGTGTTTCTCGAGCAGGCAGAGCAAAGGGTGGTCGTTATGTGCCACCATGGCGTGCGGAGCATGAATGCCGCCCAGTGGCTGCGGGCTAATGGCATTACCAACGTGCAAAGCATGGCGGGCGGAATTGAGGAATGGTCCCTGAGAATTGATCCCTCAGTTCCTAGGTATTAACAAAGTCCACTTGCCGAACCGCTGTCGAACTCACTATAAATTGAGGCTTGCCAGTGGCTGGACAGACCAGGCAACCACCCTCTTGCCGGAGTGGCGGAATTGGCAGACGCGCATGATTCAGGTTCATGTGCCCGCAAGGGCGTGCAGGTTCAACTCCTGTCTCCGGCACTAAAATAGAGTTCTGAGCGAACGGCCTTTCTTTGAGCCGATTCCCGGTGAAAACCGGTTCGATTGATAAATGGGGGGCCAATTCTGGGCGAATTTTCACCCGCCAGGTGTTATTGGGAATCTCTTCCTGCGGAACTATCGATATAATATTGAATGATCCATTTTCGCCAGCGAAAGGAAGCAGAAATGTATTGGTTGTTTAATAAAGTAGTCATTCTGCCCGTTGCGTTCGCCATGTGCCTGATCTCCGGCATCTTGCTGGTTAACATCCAGGCTGATCCGGCAATTTCAGCGGATGCTGAAAAGTTGAACACCGAGGCGTTGCTCGAAAAATCCCGCACGGCATTTGAATCGCGTGATTTCGAAGAGGCGGGTTACTATCAAGCATTGGCGCTGGCGCGATTCCAAATTGATCGCTCCTTCTTTCCGCCCACCAAAGAATTACCAAATTTGCAATTCGATGATCGCGTGTTTCTTGCCCTGCAGAGGGATCGAGAGTCTTTCCAAAACGTAGTCCAACGTGTGGACGCAGCGAAACTCGCCGTTTCTGCGGACTACAACCCCGGGTGGCCTAGCCAGCCATCGACGGATACGGCAGCCTATGCCAAATTCGCGTCAGAATACCTTGCTGCAGATTTAGTTTTTTGGAAGGCCATGCAAGAAACGCTGGCAGACGAGAAAATTTACAAGGTATTCATGCAGGTGACCAATCAGTCGCTCGACGCTGACACCCTTAGGTTATTGGAGGGGGATGATTTCAAAGCTCCCAAATTGATTGCGGGCACCAAGCTGAATCGCCTTATGCAAGCCTTAAACAAAAAAATGAAACCTGTTAGCGACGCCGCGGCAAAATCGGAGACGCTGAAAAAAGCCATTGATAGGAAAAGGAAGCAGAGCATGGTGTCGGAAAAGGGCCGGAAAGATTACAACCCGCTGACGAAAAAGGAGCAGCGAGTCATTCTTAACAAGGGTACAGAACGAGCGTTCACCGGTGAGTACACGAACAATAAGTCGAAAGGAACCTACATCTGCCGGCAGTGCAACGCTCCATTATACAAATCGGAGGACAAGTTCGAGAGTAACTGCGGTTGGCCAAGTTTCGATGATGAGATTCAAGGTTCGGTCCGCCGGGAAATCGATGCTGACGGTTATCGGACAGAAATTTTATGCCAAAACTGCGACGGTCACCTGGGGCATGTTTTTCTGGGAGAGCGATTCACCGAGAAAAATACGCGACACTGCGTCAACTCAATCTCAATGACATTTATCCCTGACGGTGAGCCATTGCCGAAAAAGCTGGGAGGAAAAGAGTAAACGGTAGTTGGGTGGCCAGCATTGGACGCAAGGTGTTCCGGCAAGTTGCTAACCCTTGCCTCACCGGCACCCAGTCCGGGCGGACGTGAGTTCGGGCGGACGCTAAGGCGGTTTCCGATATTATCTACGCCACACGACCCGTTTTCAGGGGCTGCGGCGAGTCTCGATCCATTGCTGCATGACGAGTTGAGGAAAGATCCAAGCATCTTTTGCGTAACGTTTGCCAAGACGTTTCGGGTCACTGCACATACGATGTAACCACTCGACACCGCCCCGCTGCATCCAGCCCGGAGCACGATTTTTTTCTCCCGCCAAAAAGTCGATCGTAGCACCGACGCACAGTGAAACCGAAGCCTGTATTTGGTGACGGTGTTTGGCGACCCAGCATTCCTGCTTGGGGGCACCGAGTCCTACCACCAGCACGTCCGGGCGTGATAAAGCGATTCGACCGAGAATGTAATCGCATTCTTCGGGATCATCTTCAAAGCCCATGGGCGGGCTGTAAATTCCGACCGTGCGAACCTGCGGCCATGTCTTTTGTATCTTTTGGCCGGCACGAGTCGCCACCCCCGGCGCGGCTCCCAGTAAAAATACGTTAAGGGGTTTGTTGGTGGGTACTTCCGTAAACAGTTGCGGTACGAGGTCGGAACCGGGAACGCGTTCCGGCACCGGTTGTCCCAGCAACCGCGCAGCCCACACAATTGGGTGTCCGTCGGCCAACACCATATCTGCGTGCTCGTAAGCCGTTTGGAGCGGCTCGCTTTTCCGCAGTAGCACAGCGTGATCGACGTTGGGAGTAACGATATATCGGCAGGCGAAGGCCCGTTCGTCGACCCACTCGAGGACTCGCCCAATCGCCTGCTGCATATCAACAGCGTCGATCCGAATTCCAAAGAGCTCGCTTCTTTTGTGAGTCATGGCCTGTTTTCCCAGCTGGGATCCAATCGGTTGAGGTCGTTTCAAGTAACGCTGCAGAGGGCACCCAAAACTCTAGCTAAGTCTTGCCAGCCAGGTTTCCGAAGTGGATTGGAATTGGCGGGACAATCGCGCAAACCTGCATGGTCGTAACGATTTGCCCAGTTGCGACGGTTGAATCATCACGTTTTCACTTTGCCAGTTGGCGAATGTCTAGATGTGGGCAACGTTAAAGATGAGAGTCAGACATCGAACTTATGCCGAGGTGTTAAATTTGAATCCCATTTCTGTCGTAAAACCATACTTGGTTGATACTTGGCGTTGGAGCACGATGCCTTACCGAGCGTGGGCACACGCGACTGCAAGGAGACAGGGTACGATGCCCGTGTCGATCCTTTACTATCACCGCGTTGCTGACGAAGACCCTAACCCATGGACGATTTCCTGCAGCGATTTTCGTAAACAAGTGGATTGGTTAGAGCAAAAGTTTGACGTCGTCTCTTTGGCGGAAGCCCAAAAACGCATCCGCAGTGGGTTCAACGACCGGCCGACGGTATCGATCACTTTTGATGACGGTTACGCAGACAATACTGTGTTTGCATTGCCTTTGTTAATGAAACGAAATATCCCGGTCACTTACTTTGTGACCACGAAACACACGTTAGAGGGGACGCCTTTCGCTCATGATGTCGATAACGGGCGACCGCTCTATCCAAATTCCGGCGAGACGCTGAGGGCAATGGCTGCTGCCGGCGTTGAGATTGGTGGGCACACGAGAAACCATCCCAGCTTGGCTGACATTGATGACCCCAAAATCCTCTTTGACGAAATGATCACGGCGACTCAGGAAATGGAGCACGTGATAAAGCGACCCATCCGTTATTTCGCGATCCCTTATGGGCAGTTGGAGCATTTAAGTCCAGAGGTCTTTCGCATGGCGAAAGAACATGGGTTTTCCGGGATTTGCTCTGCCTACGGCGGTTGGAATGAAGTCGGCAGCGATGCATTTCACCTGCAGAGATTTCATGGTGACCCACGAATTTCATGCCTCAAAAACTGGCTGACCTTGGATCCTCGAAAACGCAAACTTTGGCAAACGCCTGTGGTTGAGAAGATGATCGAAGAGAGTGGCCGATTGGCTATGTCTCCTGAATTGACCGGGTTCCAAGCGTCCACCTCCTCTCACGTGTAGACACGGCCATGCTGAAAAAGGCAAAACTCGAGCAACCTCTCAATGTCCTGTTCCTGATAACAAGTCTAGACGTGGGCGGGGCTGAGACATTATTGGTAAATATGATGAGACGGTTCGCGGCGAATCGCGTCATACCTCAGGTGGCGTGCCTAAAGGGGAAGGGGGAGTTGGGCGACCAGCTCGCCTCTGACTTTAAGGTTCATAGTCAACTGATCCGCGGCAAATTTGATGCTTGGGTGCTCCGCCGGCTTACCAAGTTGATGCGAAAAGAAAAGATCGACGCCGTTGTTACCGTCGGAGCAGGCGACAAAATGTTTTGGGGACGACTGGCAGCTCGCCAAGCGAAAGTCCCCGTCATCACCTCCGCATTGCACTCCACGGGTTGGCCGGATGGAGTGGGCCGCTTAAACCGCATGCTCACACCCATTACTGATGGCTTCATTGCGGTAGCCCAAGGGCATCGAGAATTTTTAATTGAGAATGAAGGCTTCCCGGAATCCAAGGTATACCTGATTCCCAACGGAATCGACACGGACCACTTCGTTTTTGATATGGAGAAACGGCGGGCTTGGAGGGAAAGATACGCGATTCCCATGGACAGCCCTGTTTGCGGCATTGTGGCTGCACTTCGTGAGGAGAAGAACCACGAGCT
>JAAEPL010000667.1 GCA_024232675.1 Planctomycetaceae bacterium | reverse complement strand
TTACTGTTTTGTCGCTGGGCTGTTTTTCCGTTTATGCGTACGGTCCATCGAATCTGCTCCGATTATTAAACAACCAGAATGAACAAGCCTAAGGATTACCTTTGCCGAAATCATTAAGATTTTTGTTCTATTAATCGGCTAAATTTTGCTCGAAGTATTTATCTTCCCGGGGGGGAAAGAAGGTGCGGAAATGTTAATCAAGAATGTTCGACGTTTGTTCGTGTTGTCTGTTTCTTTATCAATTATCTTGTTGTTCAATCTGACCGGCGGGCTTCATGCTCAGGACGGATTCGGAGGATTCAGTTATCGTAATTACGCCGATACTGCACAGGATATCTACCTAAACTTTGACAAGATGGCGACCACAGCCAATCCACTCACATCAGGGATGCAGTTGTCGCGGCCCGGTTCAGCTGCGAATGAATGGAGAAATGACCCGGTAACGGGCAGGCGTCAAGTGAAAATGAACTACGCATTTGGGCATGCCGATTGGATGTTTGGCACCAACGGCACTCATCCATTGTTGGATGTCGACACTTACACCGGTCCCAAACATCTCAATCAATATTCTGTGAAAAGTAGTTGGGTCGCTGAGGGTCAGGTTGCTGAAGGTTCTCAGGGTTTTGGAAACCCCAGTGGAAGTGGCACGGGATTCAACTCTACAAACGCGCCGTGGTTAAGCAAGGCCGGTGCCACGAAGAAGGATGACGCGTTGTTTAGCTACATGGATGCGCGAAGCGATCAATGGAGTTTGGATTATAAAGCAACCAGTAACAATCAGTTGAATCCCTTCCGTCGTGCCGCCGCTGCACTGGGTATGAGTTATAACCCGAACCAAATTGATGATTACCCTATCGGTGCAACGGGGGACAATCCCAACAAATACTCCAACAATTATGTTGTGACCATGTGGCTTGACGAAAAAGCATTTTTTCGACCGAATGCTTTTCAGTCGGTGGAGCAAACCGATGCCGCTCCTGCGCCGTTCGTGCAAGATGGCGAGGCGGGGTACAAGCCCGATCCCACATGGCAACAGGATTGGGAAGCCGATTTAATTGGCGGGCAGTTTAAGGAGGATGGTAGTCAATACGATAGCTATTCGGATTTCTATAAGGATTGGTGGGAGAACAACGATCCCAAGGGGAATTTTCCTTGGACCGGGATCGGATTTACCTATGACTGGTACTATCAAAATGCGGACAATGAAGAGTGGGGTACTTACTGGAGTAAGGTCGGGCCGGACGGACATTTTCTAGGAGAGGGACTCGCCGAATATGTCTTGCTGCAGGGGCTCGGCGGTCAGCAAGATGGCAGTGGCTATTTTGAAATTCTCGATGTGCAAACGACCTACAACTATTTAGGCGGTACCTTCGGGAACGGGTTTGCGGTCCCCGAACCTGGAAGCCTCGCGGTGTTAGGGCTTACCGCTCTCCTCGGCCTGGGTTTACGACGTCGGCGAGTGGCCTAACAGAGTAGGCCGGCCGAAATTTTTCATGGCCTTATAGATAAAGTTTCACTAGCACACGGATCGCCAAAAGGATCAGTACGATTCCGGTCAACTGGTCGATGAGGCGGGCGTGTGCCTTTAGTCTTGGCAGTACTCGTGGGTGAGACAGCATCAAGGCTACCATCGTGTACCAGATTCCATCGATCAGCAGTGGAGTGATCACCAGGGTGATTTTTCCCGAGACGTTTTCCACTTCCGGGACAAACTGGCTGAACAGGGCCAAGAAAAAAATGAGGATCTTGGGGTTCAGCAATGAGATGGCTAATCCGTCTCTGGCAGCCTGAAATGCGCTTGTGCTTTTTCCTCCGGCTAAATTTTCAGAAATGCTACCGCTTTTTCGTAAAGCTTTGATTCCTAACCAAGCTAAAAACAAAGCGCCGGCAATCGAGATTCCCTGAAAGACGACGGGGGCCTCTTGAATCAATAGTGCCAAACCCAAGATGGTGATTAGGGCGTAAACGCCAATGCCAAGGGAATGCGTCCACGCACACAGCACTCCTTTTCCACGACTGCCACCGAGGGTGTGTCGGACCACGACGGCCAAACTGGGACCTGGTGACATGGCTCCGAGCAGGCAAATTGAAACTAGGCTTAGCCAAGCGATTAAGCTCATAGGGAGAGGGGACTTTGGTAGGAATTTCGATGGAACAGAAAGCCACAATGTTAGATGAACGAGGCGGTGCCGGTAACCGGTTCGTTGGTGTGAAGCCAGCAAAATAGTAGCTCGCTGCAGCCTGCATGAAATTTGACGTGGCACATTATCTCGATAAGGCAACGCAGCCGATAAAGCGGCTGAAACATTTTAGCGTCACGTTCCGTATGCCCTTGTCGTCTTAAACGTCGACTTGCCAATTTGTTCGTCGCCTGTGGGACAACTCTGGGGTAATTCGTTAGACTGTGCGAACTAACTGTATCGCAGCGTGCAATGGAAGCCTTGTTAATGAACACGACTCAGAGTGAATTAAGTTCTTCGATCCGATTGCTGGGCAGCTTGCTAGGGCAAACGATCATTGATCAGGAAGGCAGCTTTGTCTTTGAAAGTGAAGAGGGGATACGTAGTTTATCCAAGGCGTGGCGATCGGGAGACGAAGCAGCCCGGATGAAACTGGAAGAGATCATTCCTCTGCTTGTCAATGATTTGCCGTTAACCAGTGCCAATCTAAAGGCTTTTTCGACTTATTTTCAACTCGTGAATCTTTGTGAGGAGCAGGAACGGGTTCGCGTGCTTCGTCAACGCAGTGAAGCCGCTTTTCAGGCAGGGTTGCCAATGGACGAAACCATCAGCGAAGCTCTGGCCACATTGAAACGGGAAGGGGTGACTTCTGAGCGTATGCAAGAAATTTTGAATCGCATGGTCGTGACTCTGGTATTTACGGCCCATCCCACGGAATCAAAACGCAGGATGATCCGGCAAATTTTGAGCACGGTTTCCGAGTTGTTGCAGAAATATCAAAACATAGATTTGCTGGAACATGAACGGTTGGAGGTGCAGGAGGTCTTGCATGACCATATTGTGCTGCTGTGGCAGACGGATGAAACACGCAATCGTCAACCGACAGTCATGGATGAAGTCCGAAATACAGGTGTTTATTTTTTCGAAAACACGTTGTTTGACTTGATACCACGCATTTACGAGGAATTGGAAAACGCACTCCGTCTGACTTTTCCCGGACAGGATTTTGAAATCCCCTCGTTCTTGAATTATGGATCTTGGATTGGGGGTGACCGAGATGGCAACCCCTTCGTGATTCCGCTGGTCACAGAAGAGACTTTGAAATTGCATCGAGAAACTGTTTTGACATTCTATTGTCGAGAAGTTTCATCCATGTACGAGTTGCTTTCGCCGTCGATTACTCGGGCTGACTTTAATGAAGATTTTTTAGAAAGTCTTAAGAATGACGAACGCTTTGTTCCCGAGGATGAGTTCGAAGTGCTCTCTCGGTTCCAGCAGGAGCCCTATCGTCAAAAATTAGTCATGATGTATCGCCGACTGTTGGCGAATCTTGAAAATAATCGCGCGGCGTGGGGGCGAGGCATGAACCCTCGGGCCTATTCTACGGTGGAGGAATTCAAAGCGGATTTGTATTTAATTCGCGATAGCTTATTGGAAAATAAAGGGCGACGCCTCGTGCAGGGCAAGTTCGCCAGATTTATTCGGGCAGTGGAAGTTTTCGGTTTTCATATGGCAACCCTCGATATTCGGCAGCACGCCCGATGGCATCGGCAAGCTGCCAACGAAATCTTTTCACGAAATGAAACGGTAGCGGATTATCAATCATTGTCGGAAAAGCAAAAAGTTACTGTGTTGACCGAGGAACTACAGAACCCTCGATCTTGGAGTGGCGGGAAAGTGGCGGATGGAGGTTTTGGCTTTAGTGAAGAAACCAATCAATTGCTGGCGTTGTTTCGTTTGATCCGGTGCGCTCAAGAAGAGATGGGGCCGGATGCCATAAAGACCTATATCATCAGCATGACGGAGGGGGTCAGTAATCTGCTTGAGGTGTTATTGCTGGCTCACGATGCCGAACTGTTTGGGCGAATTGATATCGTCCCCTTGTTCGAAACGGTTGCTGATTTGAACGCAGCGCCAGAAATTATGAGTGAGTTGTTTGCCAATCCTGTTTACGCAAAGCACTTGCAACAAAGGGGGGCCCAGCAACAGATCATGATTGGTTACAGCGACAGTAATAAAGATGGTGGTTTTTTGCAGGCCAATTGGAAACTGTTTACGGCCCAGCGGCAGATCGCCGAGGTCTGCATTAAGCATGATGTATTATTGACGTTGTTTCACGGACGCGGTGGTTCTTTGGGACGAGGTGGCGGGCCTGCGAATCGGGCGATTCTCGCGCAACCCCATGAATCGGTTCGCGGTCGCATTCGCATCACCGAACAGGGGGAGGTTGTCAGTTCTCGATATAGCGAACCGGCAATTGCGCATCGACACCTGCAACAGCTTTGCCACGCCGTGCTTTGTTCGACGGGAAAACGACCGACCTACGAACGACTTGACCAATGGTCGGAAATCATGGAGCAATTAAGTCTTGCAGCCTATGAAAAATATCGGTCTTTGGTCGAACGCGACGACTTTGTTGCCTATTTTCAATCCGCTTCGCCAATTGATCAAATCGGTAACCTGAATATCGGTTCGCGACCTGCTCGCCGTCAGGGCGCTAACACATTGGATGATCTGCGAGCAATCCCCTGGGTCTTCGCCTGGACCCAGTCCAGAACGGATGTCCCTAGTTGGTACGGAGTGGGGACTGGAATTGCCAGTTGGTTGGAGACGAAAAAAGAAGTTGGGGCTGGAACATCGCATCGCGAATCACAACTAAAATCATTGCAGGAAATGTATCAGCAGTGGCCATTCTTCCGTACCTTGATGGGTAATGTTCATTTAGGCATGGGCCGCGCTGATATGGACATTGCCAGACTGTACGCTCAATTAGCAGGGGATGCAGCGGGGGCTTCTGTCTTTCGAGATATATTCGACGAGTTCGAACTGAGTCGAAAACACGTTCTGGAAATAACCGGCGGCCAAGAACTGTTGCATACAGAGCCATGGCTTCAGCACAGTATTCGCATGCGTAATCCCTATGTCGATCCGCTCAATTATTTTCAAGTCGAGTTGTTGAAACGATTGCGTGCCGATCCCGAAGGGGAGCAGGCGGAAGCCATTCGTCATGCTTTGTTGCAGTCGGTCAATGGAATTGCTGCGGGTCTGCAAACGGTTGGCTAAATCGACAGTCGCAGCACACCGTTCTTAATTGCGGCAGCGGACAATGCGCAAGATAATAAGCTGCATATTAAAACCTTAAAAGAAAATCTTTACACGGAGAAACTTAAGATGTCTCGTTACTCGAACGGCCTTGTGGTCTGTTGTCTGTTGGGCATGGTTTGCAGTGTATCCGGCCCGTTGTTTGCTCAGAAAACATCTCACCGAGTGGTGACACAAGGGAATGGCAAGCTGGCGATTGTTGATGGACAGGGGGACATTGAATGGGAAATGCCGTGGGGCGGAATTCACGATATCCATGTTATCGCCAATGAAGCGGGCCAACCGCAAACGGTCATGGTTCAACAGGGTAATCATCGCGTCGTTGAAATTAACATCGCCAATAAGGCCATCGTTTGGCAATACGACAGTTCGGAACAGAACCGTGACGCACCGGGAGAAAAGGTCGAGATTCATGCTTTTCAACCGTTGGATAATGGAGATGTGATGATCGCCGAGTCCGGGCCGGCGCGAATTATTGAAGTCGACCGCGAGGGTAAGTTGGTAAAGCAAATCCCACTTGAAGTTGACCGTCCCCATCCGCACACAGACACCCGTTTGGCACGGAAATTGACCAACGGCAATTACCTGGTTTGCCACGAAGGTGATGGCAAGGTGCGGCAATACGACGGTCGTGGAAAGGTCGTTTGGGAATACGAGATTCCGATGTTCGGTCGCGAACCCAAGGGCGGACATGGGCCGGAGTCGTTTGGCAACAAAGTCTTTGGTGCCGTACAGTTAAACAACGGAAATATCTTGATCGCTACCGGAAACGGGCACAGTGTGATCGAAGTTACGCCTGAAAAAGAAATCGTCTGGAGTGTCACCCAGAACGAATTGCCAAATATTAACTTGGCTTGGGTAACAACTTTAGAGGTCCTGCCCAACGGACACTATGTAATCGGGAATTGCCATGCGGGCCCCGATAATCCGTTGTTGGTTGAGATCGATCCAAAAACCAAGCGGGTCGTATGGGTCTTCGATGAATTTGAAACTTTTGGTAATTCGGTGCCCAATTCCCAACTGTTGGACGTTTCCGGCGAGGTCATTCGCTAGGTTCGTTGTTCTTTAGGCTGAGAGACGTATGTTTTTTATTGGCGGACGCTCGTTTTTGTCGCCAGAATTGACGTCGGATTTTCACGCCAGTTACCTGATATAGCCTTTTTCATCAGTCGCTTTGGGTCCGGAAGGTAAGCCGGCAGTCGGCCGCCATGGGCTGGTCACTTAGTCGGCATTTTTCTGGGGCCCGGCTTATCGGGGGTGGCGATAATTTTCGGTTGAGAAAAAGGCCAGAATCCACTATTCTGCGACGCTTCGTCAACGAATATTTGCGCAATTCTTGCTCTTTTTGACCACCAGGTTCCATGGCCGTACTTTTTCAAATTCGCAACGCCTACAAAAGTTATGGCGATCAAATATTGCTCGATAATGCGGAAGCGACCATCACTGATGATGCCAAAATCGGGTTCGTCGGTCGGAATGGTGCTGGGAAGTCGACTTTGCTGCGGATCCTCTTGGGAGAAGAGGAACTCGATGCCGGGGAAGTTATCAAGCATCCAAATTTGCGTGTCGGCTACCTAAGGCAACATGATCCATTCGAGCCCGGCGAATCGGCCATGGATTTCTTGCAACGCGACAGTAAACAGCCCGATTGGAAGTGCGGAGAGGTGGCCGGTCAATTCGAATTGAAGGGAGATTACCTGCATGGACCGGTAGGAGGTCTTTCAGGGGGGTGGCAAACCCGTGTCAAATTGGCGGCCCTGCTGTTGCACGAGCCAAATTTATTGTTGCTGGATGAGCCGACTAACTTTTTGGATTTGAGAACCCAGCTGCTGCTGGAAAACTTTTTGACCTCGTTCCGAGAAGCTTGCCTGATCGTTTCCCATGATCGAGCCTTTCTGAAGGCAACCTGTCAAAAGACATTGGATCTTTCACGCGGAAAGTTGACGTTGTATTCGGGAAAGATTGGCAAGTTTATCGAGTACCAACAAGAAGCTCGAGAGCAAGCTGCCCGAGAGAACAAGGCGACGCTGACCAAAGCGAAGCAGCTGGAAAAGTTCATTGCAAAAAATAAAGCGGGGGCAAATACCGCCAGCCAGGCACGTTCCAAGCAAAAGCAACTGGACCGGCTGAAACTGAATTCTATCGATCGCGACGAGCAAACGGCTTATATCCAGGCACCTATCGTCTCGCCGCGGCAAGGAGCAGCGATTCGTTGCGAGGCTTTATCGATGGGGTATCCGGGGCATGAAGTGGCGAATGATATCAATATTGAAATCGAGCATCAGCAGCGGGCAGCTATTGTTGGTGATAATGGCCAAGGCAAAACGACGCTCTTGCGGACTTTGGTGGGATCATTGGAGAAGATGGATGGCCACATTAATTGGGGGCACCATTGCCATGTCGGAACCTACGCTCAGCATGTCTACACAACGTTGCCGCAAAACGACACGGTGCTGGAATACCTCGAGTATCAGGCGATGTCGGGAATCACCCACCAACAAATATTGGCAGTTGCCGGGTCACTTTTATTCCGTGATGAACACGTAGAGAAAAAGATAAAGGTGTTGTCCGGTGGTGAACGCGCTCGCCTGTGCATGGCGGGACTGTTGCTAGGGGACTACAACATTTTAGTGTTGGATGAGCCGGGGAACCACTTGGATGTTGAAACCGTCGAAGCACTGGCAGAGGCTTTGCTGGCGTATCAAGGCACGGTAATTTTTACGAGTCACGACCGACACTTCATGAAACGGATTGCGACTAACATTATTGAGGTTCGTGACGGTAGCGTGAAAAACTATATGGGCGACTATGACGCTTATCTTTATTCGATCAACCGAGAGATTGCTGAGGGAGATCGGAATTCGGGTGGCAAAAGAGCGACTGCCCCACCTCCGGAAAAGTTCGTCAAGGGTCAGAAAAAGGTTTCGCAAAACGAGCATCGTTCGATGCGCAAGAGGATCAAGGCGATTGAGAGAAAAATTGCCACCTTGGACGTTGAAAAGAAGGCGTTGGCCGAACAGCTGTTGACCACCACGGATCCAGAGCTGGCGTTAGAATTACACAATTCGGTATCCGACCTCGCTCAGCAACTGGAGTCCGCCGAAGAAGAATGGCTATCACTCCAATAGTCTAGGAGGCGTCACGGACATCGCCTGTTCGAGATTCTGCTCATTTCCACAAAATGCGTCAGTTCGGCGTTTTGTTGTCCTGCTCGGTGCCCTGCCCTACTATGATCTGGCTCGGCGCAAAAAGACGAAATACAAATCAAAATATGGATTAGCAATGAAAAGAACCTATCAGCTCACCAAAGGTAAGCATGCGCCGGCTAGGGTAATCGAAAGTATCAAATCTAATATCAATAAGTACGTGAAGCGGGAGCGTCGTAAGGAGCTTCCTGACGATTTAGATTTCTGGGATTTCGCATGTAAAGTCGGCGCTGCGGCAGACGCCGCGACGACGGTTCACCTTTCCGCGATCGGCAAAGCGATTGACGCCGCAGCGGCCGCCAGCACGACGGAGACGATCTATGTAGAGATCGAAACGCTGGGCAAGAAACGCAAGTCATCCAAATCAAAGTCAAATCCAGACAAGACGCCCGCTGTGGAGACGCCCGCTGTGGAGACGCCTGCTGTGGAGACGCCTGCTGTGGAGACGCCCATTATTGAGACGCCTGCTGTGGAGACACTTATGGTTGAATCAGAGCCGTCAGTTGACGCATCGCCAAGTTCTGAAATCGTTTCAAATTCCAATTCACCAGCGTCGGACGGGGTTGATAACGCGGTTCATTAAAGCGACTGTAAACGGCGTTGACAGCAGCAGGTGTATTCGAATCGTTGCGTCAGGTTTATTCCGGGAACGCAGCACGCTTTGCTGGTGCTTTGGCGAACTGAGATTCTTACCGGAGCTCAAGGCTCAGAATAGTCAATCGGAGTCTGGCTGATGTAAAAGAAAGGTCTTGTCAGCGATGATCTGGCCGTCCAGTTCCAGCGTCAGTCGCCACGTCCCGAGTTTGTTTTCCACGGGCTCCCAAATGGTATCGCCGAGGAAGAAATCCCAATCGTTGGTCTGTACATAGACCGTTCCATCAAAAGGCAACCGAATATTTCCTTGGTCATCGGGGATGTCGGGATGATAGATGCAATATTCGAGCGGTTGATTTTTTGCGTTTTTAATATTCACGATAAAACCGAACTCGACATCAACTACTGCGGGTATAGTGGTGGTGAATTCAAGGATTTTTGGCAGTTCTTTGGAGTGGGCATCCCAGTGGGTATAGATTCCAAAGCTACGCATGCGAATCGCTGTTTTGCGTTTTACCATATCGTCTTAACTGCCTGCGTTTTTTGGTGAATCCAAAGTAGTTTGATCGAAGTGGGTGTGCTTTGTCGATACCGGGGTAAGCCGGCCCACGTTAATTAATTGAAACCGCATCTCCATTATTCGGTACGGACCCATCATGGAAAAAGTTGCCATCTTTGTAGATGTCCAAAATATTTATTACACCACCCGTCAGGCGTTTCAAAGCCAATTTAATTATCGCGAGTTTTGGGCGCAAGTGAGCGCTGGTCGGCGGGTGCATGCCGCTTTCGCTTATGCGATTCAACCACAAGATGGCAAGCAAAAAGGTTTTCAGCAAATACTCAAAGACATCGGGTTTGAGGTCAAACTGAAACCGTACATTCAACGGAAAGACGGGAGTGCGAAAGGAGATTGGGACGTTGGAATTACTTTGGATCTGGTTGAGTGGGCGGAACAAGTCGATACGGTCGTGCTGGCTTCTGGAGACGGCGATTTTGATTTGGCTCTGCAGCGCATTCATGAAAGAAATGGTGTACAAACCGAAGTTTATGGGGTGCGCCCGCTCACAGCCGGATCGTTGCAGAGGGCTGCGCAAGTCTTTCACGAAATTGACGAAAAATTATTAATGTAATGGATGCTGTTGCGTGATAATTTTTCTCAAACAATGGAATCGGTAAGATCACTCGGACGCATGGCAGGCTGGGAACGCCGTTAAGCGGCACATTGCCATCGGCGACAGAAAAAACGCCAAAGGAAATTGGCGGTACATCAGCATGTTGAAGATTCCGAAATACGCTTTGTCACGCTAGTTGCGTTGATGGCTTGGGTCCCGTCATGAGATATCTGAATTATCGCATTTGCATGCGCCTGTTCATCAATCTAAACGGATTCGAATAGCCGCAAGGATTTTGTCTCGACGCCACGCGGAGCAAAATTGCAATTATTGAGTCGATCCATTCGAACGAGGTTTCAAGAAATTGAGTTAGTAGCTATCTGGCATGCTTGAAATTTGACCCGTTTCGGTTGATTCGCATTGGGCTGGGGTAAGCTTCACGGCGTCGGTTTTTTTCAGTTGGGTCGAAACCGTTTTGTGTAGGAAATGTGGGCTGCGATCACTAGAACCGTCGCTGGTAAGGTGAGGATTACCGCAGCACTGAGTGGGAGTAGTAATAAGATCGCAGGAACGACTAGGTAACGAGTGCGTGCTGGAAACCTCTTTATCAGGTTTGACAGGCAAATACAGGCGATGGTTGAGAGACCGGGCGCAAATAAACCGAATAGGAATAAAAAATCATCGTTTACCAGGAGGGGCTGACCAAATCTGTTTTGGTTTGCTAAAATTAACACTATAGCTACGGCAAAGACTTGCAATGAATTGATAATTTTTCCGCCAACGAGTAATTTTTTTGCTAATGCTATACGGCGGGTAATAGAGTTTTCATTCACGTCGCCCTTAGAGGGTTTTCGGTCCTGTAAATCATCTTGTAGTCTGGCTGATGTTAGGCGGCATGCCTGTTTAACGAATTCCGCGGCCTGGGGACGGTACTGGTTTTTGACCCGTAACTTGAAGCGACCCTGTTCGCTGCCGGGAACCGCGGATGCTTTGTTCATATTGGAGGTTTGAACCTCGATCGCACTTCCCCAAATCCCTTGGATGAGCTTCACCTCAGCGATGTCACTCAGCGAAATGACTACTCGCTTTCCGGCAGTTTTAAAGAAGCCAGTAACATCTTGACGTTCGAACTCAACGATCATACTGGTCTGGTTTAGGCTGGCGAGTCCAGGAGCTTCGCCCCATCCATGTAAAATGTTTGGAATGTTGAATGGGATTGGTGCTCCGATATTTTCCGTTTCCCTATCGACACGGTGGTCGGCTTGTTGAATTTTATTGGTCAGTTGTCTGTGGAATTCGGTCAGAGTTGTTTGGTTCTTTTTTTCAATAACTATCGTCAGGCAACCGCCTTCGTTCCCGGGTATTGTCCCCAGCGATTCCATCGAATCACCATGTATTTCAAGCGTACTTAGAAGAAATTGTCGACCGATAAAGCAGGTTTTGAGTTGCTGATAGGGAATCTCAATGCGTTGGTTCGGAGACGATGTTCTGAACCCGAATGTTTGCACTTGAAATTGAATTTTCAAGCATGTTTCATGAAGAGTGGCTAGGCCTTGAAGTTTTTGGCAGCCACCAAATAAATTTTTCCGAAAAGGCAAAATTAAGGGAGATTGGGGCGGCGTGAATTGATGCTCGGGGGTTCCATTTTTTGGTATTGAGGGCTGTCCATTTACCGGTTCGAGTGGGGACTCAGCCTCGTAGTCGAGAGACTCCAACGCCGTTCTGATCTGGCTGGCCTGTTGGTACCGTCGTTCCGGTTCTTTTTCGAGAGTTCGCAATACGACTTCATCCAGTTGCCCATCGACCTTTGCTTTTTCACTCGGTAAAGAAAACCTACCGAGCGGAAGTTCTCCGGTTAAGAGTTCATAAAATACGACACCTAATGAATAGATATCAGCTCGATGATCAACGGTGGTCGGCTTTTCAATCTGTTCCGGTGCCATGTAGTTTCGACTTCCCAGAATCTGCTGGGTTGCTGTGAGGGTGAAATCAGCGGTTTCATGATTCAGTAATTTGGCGAGGCCGAAATCTGCTATTTTGACGCCACCGTGCATTCCGATAAGGACGTTTTCGGGTTTGATGTCACGATGCACAACACCTTTGTTGTGTGCGTACTGTAGGGCGTCGCAAATGTTTGGAATAATCGTCAGGGCTTGTTTTGGGGTGATAGCCGAGCTGACGATCGCTTCTCTTAAATTGACACCATCAACCAACTCCATTATTAGGTAACAGTATTCTCCGGCCTGACCAAAATCGTAAATCGTCACAATGTTGGGATGGCTTAACTTGGCAAGGGTTCTCGCTTCTCGTCTAAACCGCTCGTCGAACGCAGGCTGAACGCTCAACTCGGGCGACATGATCTTCAAAGCGACAGGGCGATCAAGGTTAATTTGCTTGGCCCGATAAACCGCGCCCATGCCACCCCGCCCCAATAGTTCCATCACTTCGATTCCCTCAATGCGACCATTGAGTTCGCTCGGTTCGGGTGCCTTGAATCCACGCCTGCTGGGTAAAGAATTGGTGATGTTGACGTCGACCGGGACGTCAGAATCCAGCAGGCAGTGGGGGCAAAGTCCTGCTGGTGCGTCCGCTTGAATTGACTGATCGCAGCGAGGGCAAAGGTTCGATTCGGATTTCATGTTCAGTGCCTGTAGCGTTGATTTGATCGCGAAAAGGTGGAAATCTTTGACTCCATCAGCTTTCCCTAGGTGCATCAAGGGTCGGCGGTGGTGCCTGCTTACCCTTGTTTAAGCAGGAAATCGGCTAAGGTTACACTTAAAACAAAATTTTTTGCGATTTGCTGGTTTGCCAAATCAGACGCCGGAAAGTGATTGAAACAAGTCGTTAATCTCCTGTTTCACATCTTGTGGGTCCTCTACTGTCATGGAGATGGTCTTCTCCAGGGTTTGACGGTATTTTTCACGCATCCGATGGGCTGCCACCTTAACTGTAATCTCATTCAAGCCTAACTGGGCGGCTACATCCCCAAGGGGAGCCGCGTCGGCGAAGGTCAGGCGGGGCTTAAGTGCATTAAATAATTCCAGTCTGTCGCGTTTTCGATAATAGGATTCCAGCTCGTCGAGTACTTGCTGCAGGATGTGAATGGCCCATTTTCGGTCAAACAGTTTTTCCGGTGTCAGGCAATCAACGGGTTCGCGCGAGTAACGCTGGTTGGCATCCTCGAAATCGATTTGCAAGGTATCTACGTCGCCCCCTCGTTTCAGTGCCGTTCTCTTCCGCCAATCTTGAATCATGAAATGGTTGAGGGAGGTGAGCAGGAAGGTTCTAAATCGACCCCGGAGTGGATCGGCGGTTGCCAAACGATTACGCTCGAGGAGGTGTGCGAAGAAAGCCTGCGTCAATTCTTCGGCATCATGAGATCCTAAACCCTTACGCCGCAGGAAAGCATAGATTGGGTACCAGTAATGTTTGCATAAAACCTCCAATGCCTCGCGGGAATCGGGCGAGTGCTCATCGCCAGCTTTGACCACCATGCTCCATGAAGTCGTCACGAATTGCCGGGGAGCAACCGATTTATCCGAACGCTCTGCTGAATCAGCAGGGTTTGAATGCTGTGGCGAATTCGGATCCATGCGATCCCATTTCTGTTTTAGTTACGGTTTATTGAATTTTGTGTTTTTGAAAGATTCTGTTTCCCGTAATGACGCGGAAGACAACCGAATTTCATAGATTGGATTCCACATCAAAATATCTACGGCTCATCGACGCAGTGGTGAGGTTTAATCTCAGCTTTTTGACTTCGCTAAAGTGAATTGCCGGGTACGTGGGTGGTGTCGATGCTATCCCGTTTTCAACATTATCTTCCGCGCCCTCGCGCAGTCGTTAACGGCGATTTAATGTAGGCTAATGATCGCGTGTTTAATACCTAACACGAGCACTATTTTGCAATGTTGATTCAATCCGAATTAAATCGCTGTTGGATCCAGCTTAGTTTTCCATTTCCTTAAAGTCCAGAATTTCTCACAGTATCAGAATGTCCCCATCACGTTTCGAGTGTTTTGATTTGGCACAGGCGGTTTCACAAATATCTGATGAACTGAGTCTTGCTGTACGGCAGGTACACAGTACGGTCGACCTGTTAGGTGCCGGCAATACCATTCCATTCATCGCGCGGTATCGAAAGGAAGCGACTCAAGGTCTCGACGAGATTCAGTTGCGCCGAATCGAGGATATGCTGGAGCGGTTAAGAGATTTAGGGCAACGAAAAACAACCATTCTGAAGACGATTCAAGCCAATGGACAATTAACAGATGAGTTGGAAAAAAAGATAATCGGATGCCACGATCGTCAGACGTTGGAGTTCCTGTATTTACCATTCAAGCCCAAGCGTAAGACGCGCGCGATGGCGGCTCGGGAACGCGGTTTGCAACCCTTGGCAGATCTTTTGCTTAAGCAAACGCCGTTAGGACAAAGTCGCAAAACCGTGTTGGCACGTTTTGTGGCGGCGGAAAATGATGTGCCTGATGCAGAGGCGGCTTTGGCTGGCGCATGTGACATCGTAGCGGAAGTTTGGGCTGATGCCCCTGAGGTGAGAAGCAAGCTGCTGTCGGAAGCGTTGGAATTTGGGCAAGTAATCTCTCGTGTGAAGCGAGGTAAAAAGGAAGCAGGGCAAAAGTTCGAGAGCTTTTTCGATCGTCGCGAATCGGTTCGCCGAATACCTTCGCATCGTTTCTTGGGTATGAAGCGAGGTGAGTCCGAGGGGATCCTTAAGGTCTCATTGGGAATGGATGATGAGCGCGTTTTACGCAGGCTCAAATCCGCTTGGGTACCCCCATCATCATTTGAATTTCGGCGTGATTTATTGGCGACGGTGGAGGATTGTTACCAACGTTTATTATTGCCTGCGACCGAGACGGGAGTGATGCAGCGACTGAAGGAACAATCCGATGCAGAGGCGAGCCTCGTTTTTGCCAGAAATCTTGGTGAGTTGTTGCTGGCGCCGCCCGCTGGAGCTCAGGTGACCCTAGGTTTGGACCCAGGGTTTCGTACAGGTTGTAAAATCGCGGTGGTCGATGAGACGGGAAAGTACCTGGCGCAAGATGTGATCTACCCTACTGCACCCAAAAACGATACGGCGGGTGCCTCCAAGAAGTTGAAAGAGTTGGTCGCTCGATTTGGCGTTCAGTTGATCGCTATTGGGAACGGTACGGCATCGCGAGAAACCGATCAATTTGTGGGGCAATTTTTGAAACAGGAAAAGCTTTCAATAACCAAGGTTATCGTCAGCGAATCGGGGGCCTCCATTTACTCGGCTAGTGAATTGGCAGCCCGGGAGTATCCCGATTTGGATTTGACTGTGCGTGGGGCGATCAGCATCGCGCATCGTTTGCAGGACCCTCTGGCGGAGCTCGTAAAGCTGGACCCAAAATCGATCGGTGTAGGCCAGTATCAACACGATGTAAATCAGGTACTTCTGAAAAAGAGTCTCGCCAGAGAGGTGGAGTCCTGTGTGAATTCGGTGGGCGTGGACGTGAATACGGCCAGCAGTTCGTTATTATCCTTCGTCGCGGGGATTGGGCCCAAACTTGCCGATCGCATTGTGGAGCACCGCGATGAAAACGGACCTTTTGAACGCCGCCAGCAATTATTGAAAGTGCCCAAGTTAGGGCGCAAGGCATTTGTTCAGGCAGCGGCCTTTTTGCGAATTCGGGATGGCGCTAATCGTCTAGATAATTCTGCCGTGCATCCAGAAAGTTACGGCGTCGTCCAATGTATGGCAAAATCGTTAGGGGTGACCAGCGATAAATTAGTGGGCAACGCCACATTAGCGCAAAAGTTAAAACCGGAGGAGTTTGTTACAGAGGCTTTCGGCCTGCCTACGATCAAAGATATTGTGGAGGAACTTGCAAAACCAGGACGCGATCCGAGAAAGCAATTTCAAGTGGCAAAGTTTGCTGAGGGTATTTCATCCATTTCGGAACTCAAAGAGGGGCTAGTCCTTGAAGGCAGTGTAACCAATGTGACTAATTTCGGCGCCTTCGTTGATTTGGGAGTGCACCAAGACGGCCTCGTTCATATCTCAGAACTAGCGAATACGTTTGTCAGCGATCCATCCGAAATCGTTACGGTGGGCGACATTGTAAAAGTGAAAGTGCTGGAAGTTGACGTTGAACGGAAGCGCATTGGTTTATCACTAAAGCAAGTTGGAAACTGAGTCGAATCCGTACCGTCCGTGCAAGCTTATTTTTTTAGTTTGTAGCCGCGATCTTGCAGTATTTGTTTTATTTTTTCCGCATGATCGCCTTGGATTTCAATGATTGTCGCGCTTGGCAGGTTGCCCCCAGCACCGCAGGATGATTTCAACACGGTTAACAGTTCCGCATGCTGATTACTCTCCGCCAAATCACGTATCACAGTGACAATCTTTCCCCTCTTGCGTTTTTCTACTGCCACTCGCAGTCTTTGTTTCTCCGGTGGGATCTCAGGTACGGGGATGGGCGGGCACTCACAGTCTTCGACCAGTTGATCGCAGCGATCACATTTGGGGGGGCGGTCGAACGGTGTGCCTTCAAATAATCGCATGGTTCGCAGGGTGGTTAAATACCGAAGGGGAATAATGAATGGCAGCTTACATGACGTCGCGCCAACGTCTGTAATATGGCAGATTTGCTATCGTTGGTGCAGGTGCAACTACAACGGTACGGGGTCCAAGGCTGGTTTGGCATCACGGTCGAGCAAATTGGAGATGTTCGCCAACACCCATTATCTTTCGGGAAACTGAGATTGAAATGGTGATTTACAATGCAAGAGATTCTGGCCTGTGTTCAGTGAAGATGCGCTGTATTACGCTGGCGATGCAGGGGTAATGAAAAGCTTGAATGAGGCAAGGCGGGCCAAAAAATCGCTGCCATAAAGCTTCCCCCTTAACATTTGGCTGGCGATTGGTATTCTTGCGACCTCTCCCAGTTACTGATGAAACGGGATCCGGTTTAGTTGTTATGCCGCGTGGGAACGCGAGGCATTGTCTTGACATAAAGCAAAACGAAATCCGCAATGGAATTTTTTGACATACTCGTTCACACACTCCCCGTTTTTTTGATGGTGGGCGTCGGTTACTTGACGCGGTTTTTGGGCGTGATCACCGAGCAGGCGGAAAAAAGCATCATGCGCCTGGTGGTCAATGTGCTGTACCCCTGTTTTATTCTCTCGAAAATCCCGGGCAATGAGAGCTTGCAACAAATTTCCGTTGTGGGACAGGCTTTATCCGCGGGGTTTCTGTTGACCATTTCGGGATTAATGGTAGCTCGCTTAATGGCCCGGCTGTTAAAGCTGGACAAGAGCGCGGGTGTTAACACATTCGCTGTCTCCAGTGCGTTGCAGAATTATGGTTTCATTCCCATTCCATTGATTGCAGCGCTGTTTCCTGAATCTGCGGACGAAACAATGGGCGTTTTATTTGTCCACAACCTCGGTTTGGAGCTTGCCATGTGGACCATTTGCATTGTGATGCTTAGCGGCACTGCCAGCGGGGCATGGAAGCGTCTGATTAACGGTCCGACCATTGCGATTATCTTGGGACTCTTTCTGAATTTCACAGATTTTCATCATTGGATACCGTTTGCGGCCGACAAAGCGATCCAAGACTTAGGCAACTGTACCATCCCTATCAGTTTGGTTTTGGTAGGCGCCGCTTTGGCCAGTGTGATTTCTAGTCACCGTTTGCAAATCAGTTTGAAAGTGATTTTAGGATCGCTGTTGGTGCGTTTTGCTATCATGCCGATGGCGTTTTTGGCGGTCGCAGCTTGGCTTTCGGGGTCATTGGAACTGCAACGCGTTTTGATCATCGAAGCGGCGATGCCGGCTGCCATCTTTCCAATTGTTTTGGCAAAACACTATGGTGGAAAACCGAATGTCGCGGTGCAAATTTGTTTGGCAACCTCGATCGCCAGTCTGGCTTTGACGCCTGCTTGGCTGTTGCTCGGATTGAAGCTCTTAGGTATTGAAATTTAACGCCGTTGTTTGGCAACCCGATAGCCAGCTTCGGCCTCTACGGCAGGAGGACGGGGCAGCCGCTGAGAACGGCTGTTGCTATGCTCTGCCGAAATTGGCTGGGAAGCTGGGTTTCTCTCGCTTAATCAGGCCTGTTTCGCAGCGTTTTCCTTGTGACGTTTTTCCAGTTGTAGGCGGATCTCGTGGGCTTTCTCTTCTGTGATGTCGTAATTCCACATGATAATAATGGCACCTACCACGCCGACAATCGGCAGCACGGTGTAGGCGAATCTCAAACCAAAAATGGCGGATTCTGTCGCTGCTTCGGGGTCGAAACCAACGGTCCATAAAATGACGCCACCCAACAAGCCGGCGAAGGCGTTTCCGAACTTGACCATCCACCAATAAACCGCACCGAGGATGCCTTCGCGACGTTTTCCGGTGTTTAATTCGTCAAGGTCGCAAACATCGGCAGTCATTGACATCATTAACGTAAACAGGCCGCCGATACCAAAGGAATGAAACGGCAACGCGATAAGAAACAGGTAGGGCTTGCCGGGAACGAACAAGAACCAAAAGAGCACATAACCAATGATGGAGATACTTTGCGAGATAATGAAGGTTTTTTTCTTGCCAATTCTTTTGGCGACGGCTGCCACCAGTGGAATGACTAAGAAGGTCGTGATAATAGCTCCCACGCAGCCGTGAAGTGCAGGCCAAACACCAGCCTCCTGCCCGTCAAAAAGATAGTGAACAATGATAAAAAATGTGAAGGTTGCGATAATGTTAAATGAGTTGAAAATCAAAAAGGTAGCAAAAGCCAGTTTGCGAAACTGCGGGATCGCAAATGCCTGGAGTGTTGATTTCCAGATGGTCCCGAGGCTTCCCGCAATCGCACCGATGTTGATTGGCTGAAAGTCATCCCGGTCCACTGTCGACGGGCTTTTGATGAAAATAGCGGGAATGATTGCTAGAATCGCGCATGGAATACCTACCCACACGGACAGTTGTCGCACGCCCGCATCGGGACCATCTGGGAACCAATCGGGGCTGTAGAGAATTACCCAAAACCAGGGAGCGATGACCCAAGCCCATTGGCCGATGAATTGAGCCACCGCCATGATGCTGGTGCGCTCGTTAAAGTCATCGCTCATTTCATAGCCCATGGCCACATAAGGCACGCTGAAAATCGTCAGCCCCAGGTAGAAAAACAATGAGCAGATCATGAAGTATGTGAAGTTATAGGACAAACTGTTCTCGCGGTAGAGTTGCCACATAACGATATAGGAAATACCTAGTATCAAACCGCCAATGAAAACGTACTGTCGACGTCGTCCCCACCTGGATCGCGTGTTGTCGGAGATAAAACCCATGATGGGGTCGGTGATGGCATCAAACACGCGAGGAGCGAAGAAGATAAACCCCCAAGCCAGGGGCGAGAATCCTAAGCCTTGGACAAGCACGACCAGAAAGACTCCCAAGGCGGCAGGGAACATTTGGTTGGCCAGCATGCCCAAGCCGAACGCAATTTTTTGTCCGAACGGCACCTGCTTTGTGGCTGTTTCAGTCATGTGTTTTCTTTTGCGGGCAGAGTGAAATCGTGAATGGCACGATGTGAATTCAGAGCCAAGCGGCATGCTGCGATTGAGGGGCGCTCCGGACGAATTTTTCGCCGCGTTTGGCTGGCACGATTCAACCGTGATCGCAGTATGGTACCGATGTAATTATCAAACAACAAGATAGTGGTGTTGGCATCCGAGTTCCTGAGAAACGGTTATCTATCGTTCGTGATTGATAGACCTCAGTGAAGGGAATCGCGGTTGGAAAGGGTGTGTGAACGGGAAACGGAGACTCAGTGTGTTTGCCATTCGTCATGCTTCCAAAGCATTGGCGACTAACACGCACCCTTTAATAAGTCGTGAAGATGTTTTCAGGGAGTACGCATGAATCCGGGCGTCTGGTGTATAAGATCCGTCCTCCTGAAATGACTTCCGGTGAATTTCTGCAACTTAAAATGGTTGTGGTGAAAAATATTAAGCCGTTGGAGCAGTGCACGCCTGTGCGGTGAGGCCGTGGTCTTCGTTACTGGATGTTTTGCCTAAACGTTCATTCTTTCGCGTCACGCGTTGTTTCGCCAAAAGGGGGCTGATTCCGTGCGTTAAGCGACCCCAGTTCAATGCACGTTTTATCGAATCAACGTATTCTGGTCGGTGACAACGTGTCGGATCTATGCGTTTTTGGTCGGAAGTGGGGACGAAAGCAACTCACTAGCTCGCAACCCGAGATTGGATTCCGTAATCGCAAACGCGTTTATAAAAACCGAGTTTTTGCACGCTTTTGTTTTGCGAAGGACACACCGCCAGGCATGCCGATAAAACACGAGGGTGTGATTTGCAGATTTGTTCTGCAAGAAATCAAGTATCCAAAAGCCCCTGCTCTATTAGTAAAGGGGTGGCAGTCTATTTTAGCGGCGTGCCTGTAAGTGGTTCGCCGTTGGTGCTAAGGATTTGGAAATGGTGGGCGTAGTGGCCGTTGTAGGTCCAAACAACTTTCTTGTCCGGAGTAACTTCGAATATCTTTACGGCATCTTTTTCTCTTTGGCCGTAACTGGTGATAACCGTGTTGCCGTTCGGCAATCTTTGGACGCCGCAGGCATCTTTAATGATCCCGCCGACGTCTTCATTATCCAATTCCCAAATGACATTACCTTGGGCATCAAATTCGACCACTCGATTTCCGTAGGTGCAACCCACTAAGGTGTTGCCGTTTTTTAGCCGGATCGCTGTAAAGGGCCAGTGCTTGGTTTGCGGTCCACCAAAATGGGCTGTATCTGTTTTTAGGTCGCGGACCACTTGCCCCTCCGGGGAATATTCTTTGACCGAAAACCCAAGAAGATGGGGGGCAATGTAATTTCCGTTTTCTAGTTTTCTGGCCATGCGAGTTTGCATGTGGTGGTTGTCTGTTTGTTCAGGATCGACGGGGATGGTCTTAGTGACTTTGCCCAATGAATTGACTTCAATCAATCTCGGTTGATTTCCCAGGACGGTAATTAAGGTTTTGCCGTCCGGCAATCGCCAAGCACTTACTAGTTCTGCATCTGCGGTTTCTTTTGGGTAACGCCAGCACTGTTTCTTTTCGGCGTCATATTCAACCACTTCGTCGTGGTAGGTAATTAAGACGTGCCCATTTTCAAGCTGAGTTGCGTCCTTCGCATTGTCTCGAGTTTTCCAGAGCTCGTGACCTTGCTCATCGACCATTCCGGTAAAGCCACCGGCAATCAGTATCTTATGCTGAATCTTTTCAAGCCTCGCGTTTTCCTGCGCCGTGCCTGCCTTTGGGATCAGTAGCAAAAGGCAAAAAGTCAGGGCGTTGAATCGCTTTAATGCAAACATGCCAGGCTCCAAAGAATTTAGAATGTGAATAATGTTGAATCATAGATATCGCGCTCTATCGTCGACGTTCGTGGGTGTCGCTGCAACTATGGGGTGGCGAACGTATCTCTCGGTACTGTTTTACAGCTTTTCGGATATCACTTGTGGGATTCTCCTGATATTGTGAAGGAGCTCGAGATTACTGCGCGACTGAAGTTCCGATTAAACTTGTCACCAGACTTTAAGAAGTTGTTAGACCATGTCAGACTCCAAAGAGGAAATTTCACGCCGCGCAGCATTGCAACGGGCGGCCGCCGCCGGCGCCGGTTTGGCAGCCGGCAGCGGTGTGTTGGCCAGTGGTGGCGCTCGGCAGGTGCACGGATCTGTTGTCGGTCCGGGTACCCAAGATGACTGGTTTACGAAACGCGCCTATTCTTTGAGCGGCAACAAGGTGCTGGGCGAAGACGGAAAGGGTGCTATCCCGGATGCAAGTTTAGCCAGTCGAATTTACTTGCCTGAATCTGCGGAAGAAGTTTCTCGATTGGTCAAATCACTTCCTCCGACAACGCCGATTGCGACCATCGGCGGCGCTCACGAATCCTCCAACGTCGCGATGTTAGCAAGTGACAACGCCGTTATTTTCGACATGGCAAAATTAAACTCGATCGACTTCCACCGAAAAGGCGATGAACTGCTGGTCACGGTAGGTGCGGGAGTCTTGTTTCGCCCGCTTGTTGAGGCCGTGAGAGATCACCAAGGTGCGCTGCCCGTCGGCACCGGACCCGATGTCGGCGTCGTTGGGTATGTGTTGAATGGTGGCATAAGTGGTTACTTTTCGCGGCGGCTTGGCTTGCTGGGCCAACGGGTCGTCCAAATGACGGTGGTCACAGCGACTGGCGAGTTGCGCGTCGTGACCCCCGCAGACGAATTGTTCGCGGCGATGCTTGGAGCCGGTAGCGCTTTGGCTATCGTTGTCGACATGACCATTCGAGTTGCTGCGGAGAGTGTGGTGCAAGGTGCTGAGCAAAGGGTTTTTGGTTTCGAAACTCGAGAACAGGCCGTGCAGTTTTCGCGGGACGCTCTGCGGTTTATGAAAGCGCAGGTGTTGCCCGATGATTCTGTCTCTATGGAGTTGGTTGTTTCGGGAGCCAAGGCTTTGGTGGTCACCGTGATCTTTTATGACTCGTTCGTAGGAGATACTCAAACGTTTATAGAACCGCTAATGAGTTTGGGAACACAATTGGACCTGCCAGTGGTGGATCAGGCTACCTGGAGCACTTGGTATGAAGCAGCGGCAGCATTGTGGCCGGTGATAAATGATATGGTGGGCGATCCGCTTGTGACTCTCCAGCACGCTGTGGGTACCGTAGGGGTTCCTAGTGATGAAATTCTTGATTTTGTGAGCGACACCATCGTTGCTGAGTTCCCGCTAGACGAAGCTGGATTTTCAATAATTGAGATTAGAACTTTAGGGGGGGCTATCTTCGAGGGCAGGCAATTGCCGACGGGTAATTTTCACCACCTGTTTTTCGTTGATTTCATTACGCTTTACGATGCGAAAAATAAAACAGTGGTACAGCGTCAAGGAATTGCAGATGCGACCAAACGGGTCGTAGATAAATCAGCTGAGATGAAGGGTCTAGCAGTCGATTTTAGTGGCACGCATTCTCAGCCAGACGATCTCCGCACTTTCACAAAGGCCTCGACCATGTTCGGAACAGAAGATGCGGCCGCGACGGTGGTTGCCTTAAAACGGAAAATGGATCCTACGAATCGCTTTCGCTTCCACCCTTTCAAAAAACTTCTCTGATTGCCTATCTAGCGAAACAGCGACTCGCATTCCCAATCGCCTTTGCTGGCTTCGGCACTCAAAAACGGGTTCGTAACATTATTGATTCGTAGCATTATTGGCTCGGTAGGTCACAGCGATATTAAGGTGTCGTTGCGGCTTGACGTTGCGGCTTTATGTTGCGGCTTAACGGAGCGTTATGCTTAAAGGAGCTTGCGATAACCGGTGAACTGACCAACGTTGTGAAATGAGTGACTCCATGGCCCGTGGCAACGGTTTAACGCATATGAGCCTGCCTGGTCGCAAGCCTTGAGCGCTGAGGCACCCGAAGCCAAATAAATAGAGAGATCGGTAGATTGAAATCGATGGGTTCCTAACCGTAACCGGGATTGTGGAAAGATGTGGATACCC
>JAAEPL010000666.1 GCA_024232675.1 Planctomycetaceae bacterium | reverse complement strand
TCATTAACAGTTTCCTCCGCCATCAATAATCGAGGGGCGTCCGGATGGTGAGAGGCACATCTTCCGACTCGCATCACCGTCGCTAATGGTCAAAAAATCAGTAGCGGCGGCAAGCGAAGTGCCAGAACGACCATTGGAGCGATAAGTTACTGAACCCGCGTTACCCGTTGCGGTTATCCCGATTGTGGCGCTTTCAAGGGTATGCGTTAGCAGGACAACATTTGCATTGTCGGGAACCTGCCAGCCGGTAACCGTGCCTCCGCCAACTGTGGGGGAAAGAGCGTCCAGGGAGACTCGCTTAACCGCCTCACTTCGAGCCAGCAGCAGCGCCCCCAGGAGTTGATTGCTGGTGGCAGTCCCCCCCCCTCTGTGCAGGAGTGCCTGAAAAGAGGGAACGGCAATACCCACCACGATCGCCAGAATCGCCAGCGCAATCAGTAGTTCGACCAGGGTAAAACCCGTTACTCGCTGCATAACAGATAACCTTTTGTATTTCCCGTTGGCGTTTCCAATGCGTCAACAAGACTATGACGCCCCCTTTCTCTCAAAGTGGCGGACAGTGCAGCGACGTGTAGTGAGTGTGGGAGGGCATTAAAAAGCCTGGCTACGATTAGTAACCACGCCAAGCCAGGATCTGGATTCTCTTTCATGACCGTAATCCTAAGAGAATCGGAGGAAATATCTGCCTAAAGAAGATAGGATGTTGAAAGGCACCGATAAACGGTATGGATCGACATATACACATCAAATCGACCCTTGCGAAATGAGAAGTACATCACAATATGCCCGCCACCGAAAAAATTGG
>JAAEPL010000665.1 GCA_024232675.1 Planctomycetaceae bacterium | reverse complement strand
TGATAATCGAGTTTGTACTATCGTCACCCTCCGAGGAGACCGATTTGTAATTGCGAAGCATGTACTTGGTGATAAAGAAGGCGATAGCGCCAAGTACTACGGTGACAACGAGTACCCACATAATGAACTGGGGATCTTTTGGATCGAGTTCGTATTTTTTCCAAAAGGACTTCAAGCCTTTGTAAGTTGTAACGCCAACCAGCACCGATATCACGAGAAACATCAAGTAAGGAATGACCGACCGCGCGGCGCGAACAGGGTCTTTCTTGTAAAACACCGTCCGCAAAATGATGTTGAAGATCAAATAAGCGACCGCACCTGAGATCACTGGCGAGACGACCCAACCAACGCTAATGATGCCCACGGTTCCCCAGGTAATTCCCTCAATCCCCAGTGCAACGACGCCAAATCCGACCACCGCACCGACAATGGAGTGCGTCGTAGAAACGGGCCAAGAGGCCCAGGTAGCAATAAATAGCCACGTACCGGCAGCCAGTAATGATGCCAACATCCCGCAGGCGAGATAGTAGTTGGCGATGTCCCCATACAAAACGGTTAGCGCCTCAGGGTCGAACATCTTTTTACGAACCGTATCCGAAACATCCGCGCCGACTAAATAGGCTCCCCCAAACTCAAAGACAGCAGCCAAGATAACTGCATTGCGAAGGGTTAACGCACCGGAACCAACCGAAGTTCCCATGGCGTTAGCTACATCATTAGCGCCAATATTCCACGCGGTATAAAATCCGAAAAGGAGAATAAGACCAATCAATACCCATTCAACGCCAGTCATTGTGTTGGTTTACTTTCTTAGTGGTAGTTGATTTTGAATTAGCAAGGATGGCGAACGATTGTTATTTAAGGCTGAGCGTTTTCAGGACACGCGCCGCTAAGTTTTCGGCGAGATTGGATATTCTTCCTAAAACTCGGGTCATTCGCATCCAAAGATGAAATTCGCCGACCGTCATCTGTGTATCTAAGGCGTAAATCTTTTTGAGTAACTGGATTTGAACGAGGTCACACTGGTGTTCTGCAAATGCAGCGTCATGAGCCATGCGACGAATCTTCTCCGCCTCAGCTCCACCAAAGCCAGATTCGATTAACTCATCCAGTTCGTTGATGATGTCAGCGACGATATGGAAAGCCTTAATATTCAGTTCGCGGAACGTAACAAAGTCTTCTCGAAACTCATCCGGGAATGGTAAAGGCTTCATCGTCAGAACCACGCAAACATCTTCCGCGGTATCTGCAATACTGTCTTGCAAAGAGAGAATTTCAAGCACGTCCGATCGATCGATGGGCATGAAAAAACGTCTTAGCAACCGATTCCGAACATCAGTTTTGATTTGGTCCGCTTGGTGTTCCAGTTGCGAAACTTCCGTAGCGAACATGTCCAGTTTTTCAGGCTCACCGTCTTGCAGCGCGTCGAGGGCCTCGCACATTTTTTCAATGCACTTCCCAACTTGGCACATGTGTTGTTGAATCTGACTGAAAGGCGACCGACCAAAAAGCTTGCCGATGGTGCTCATGCCAGGAAAACCTCAGATAATCGTAAAAGGTTAAAGCAGTGGTTACAGCGCGAAAGTCTAATATTAAGAATTTATTAATAAAAGTAGGCCGACCGCATTGGGCTGGAAATGTTCGAGAAACGGGCAGAAACTAGCATTATGAGATTTTCCAAGGCACTCCCCAACTTCCTGCTCGGCTATATCAGCCTCCATTTGGTAATTGCGGCCATTTTTCTGTTCGTTTTGACTGGCTGGCTACGCGATCAGATGCTGGATCAAACTCGCTTGAGAATGCAAGACGTCTGCTATGGACTGCGCGAACACGTGAGAGAGTTGCCGGCCGGTATGAATGACCCGGAACTGTTGAAACATGTGCAAAACCTCGAATCACGGATGCAGGCCCGATTTACGATAGTCGATAGCGAAGGCCAGGTACTGGTCGATTCGCGGACAGGCTACAAGGATATCGGTAATCACGGGTCGCGACCGGAAATCATAGAGGCACGGCAAAAAGGTTTTGGATTTCAACAGCGGACCAGCGAAACACTTGGTTTGCCCCTGCTCTATTTGGCGATTCCACTATATGAACGGGATGAGTCCGCGCCGAATGATCAAAATGGATTCGTACGCGTGGCTTTCGAAGAAAAAGCAGTGTTCGAAACCATACGGTCAGTGCAGAAATTTTTGTGGATATTCACGATCGGTTCCGGGGTGTTGGCTGCCGCTCTGATGTCTTTGTTTGCCTTCCGGGAAATGCGGCCGTTACCAAGGTTTGCCGAGGCAGCCAGAAATGTCGCTGCGGGCCAATATGTAATGTTACCGGGACTCACACACCGGGACGACGAATGGAAATCATTGGCTGATGCCTTTGCCATAATGCAAGCTGAGCTACGTCAACGAGAAACACGCTTGCGGGAAAACAGTCAACGAATCGAAGCCGTGCTTGGGAGCATGGTTGAAGGCGTTTTAGCAGTGGATAACCAACAAAGAGTATTAGTAGCCAATCAGGCCGCATGCGAGATGTTGGATGCAAAGCCATCCGAGTTAGCAAACAATTTGTTGCAAAAAGTCGTGCGAATTCCGGAATTGGGCCATGCCATCCAACATACCCTTCTCACTCACTCAGAGCGGCAAACGGAGTTTGAAACGCTCTCGAACCCGAGACGAATTCTGGAAGTTCGCGTAGCACCCATGTCAGAGCAAAGGGAATTTGGAGCCGCAGTGGTAATGCACGACGTTACGGATCTCCGAGCGCTTGAAAATATGCGGCGAGATTTTGTCGCTAACGTGTCTCATGAACTCAAGACACCCTTGGCATCCATTAAAGCCTACGCCGAAACCTTACGTCTGGGGGCCATTCACGATCAAGACAACAATCTGGATTTCGTGGAGCAAATAGAAGATCAGGCCGTGGTATTGGATCGGCAAATTGCCGATCTATTGTTGTTGTCGGAATTAGAGTCTGGCAAATCAACGTTTGACCGGACCGATGTCGATTTGGCCGAGATGTTCCAAAAATGTCGAAAGCGGTTCCTGGTAGAGGCGGAGCGCAGGGATTTGCGAATCGAAATCAGCATTCCCGAGGAAGGCTGCATCTTTGAAACCGATCGCGCCGCGTTAAGGTCTATCCTTGATAATCTGGTCAGCAACGCAATTCGTTACGCCCAGCCTTCGGGAGCAGTTGAAATCACGGCGGTCGATGATCTTGAGTGGGTGGAAATCACGGTGACAGATCATGGTGTGGGTATCTCAGACGAGAACCAAGAACGAATTTTTGAACGATTTTTTCGGGTAGATAGGGCTCGCTCTCGGGACCTCGGTGGAACCGGTTTGGGTCTGGCGATCGTCAAACATACTGTTAATGCCTTGGGCGGCACCGTAGCCGTTCAAAGTAAACTGGGTCAGGGCACAGCATTTACCGTGCGGTTGCCTCAGAACTCAAATTTGGCCAATCTCACGCCGAGTTAGACGGGTAGTGCCAACAGGCCAAGTGAGTTCTCTTTGCTCGCGTTAAGAAAAATTAATATTCGATTTCTGTGTCGTTGTTCATCACTTTTGCTTCGTGATAACGACCCACCAAAGCTCCTAAAGGGCTTCCCGGATAGACGAAGTCATTCGTTAAAGAATTCTTAATAGCATCTTAACAAAGCGATGTTAGCCTGCCCCCCTAGAACCCGGGTGACAATGTTCGGCGTTCGCTGCGTCAGCAGACATTAGAATTTTTGCACGCGTTTCTCTTGAGAAAATGGATGAATACTCAACACCTTATTTCATGGTCAATCGGGCTCACTTTGATAGGTTTCGTCAGTTCGTTGCCTGCTCAAGACCTCTCCAAATTGCGAGGTACTGTGGTCATCGACGGCTCGAGCACCGTCGCACCCATTTCCACCGAAGCAGCCATCATGTTTAGTGAAATCAGCCCGAACGTCTCGGTGCCCGTTGGTGTTTCCGGAACGGGCGGTGGTTTTAAGAGATTCACCAAAGGAGAAACGGATATATCCAATGCCTCTCGGCCGATCAAATGGAGGGAGTTTCAACAGTGCAAAGAAAACCAGGTTGAATTCATAGAAATCCCAGTGGCTTACGACGGCTTAACGATTATCACCAGTCGGGAAAACGATTTCGTAAATACTCTCACGGTGGATCAACTGAAGCAGATTTTTCGCGAGGATACGAAGGCTGAAAAGTGGAGCGATATAGACGCTGCTTGGCCAGATCAGGAGATCAAGATTTTCGCGCCGGGCACCGACTCCGGAACATTTGATTATTTCAAAGAAGTCATGGTGGGAAAAGAACAGACCACCATTCGCGGCGACATGTCGGTCAGTGAGGACGACAACCATATCGTGACGGGTGTGGCAAACACCAAGAACGCGATTGGGTTTTTAGGTGCCGCTTATTACTTCGAAAATACGGACAAATTGAAATGTGTGAAAATTGTAAATCCCTCCGGCGTGGCCGTGGAACCCACTCCGGAGAGCATTGAATCTGGCCAATACGCTCCATTTTCTCGACCCCTGTTTATTTACGTAAACCGAAAGAGTGCGAGACGCCCAGAGGTGAAAGTTTTTGTCGAACACTACCTTCGTAATGCCGCAGAAATGGCGGAAGCGGTCGGTTACGTTGGGCTGCCCGATGGCATTTATGAGGTTGCGAATAAATGCTTTAAGCAAGGTGTCACGGGTACTCATTTTTGGAGTGCCGAAGGCGAAAAAATCAAAGGTGCCTTGATAGATATTTACACACCAAAGAATTCGGTTCGCTAAGGATAACCAGAGGCTTTGATTTCAGGCCGGAACGCTTTTCAGATCCAGTAGTCCTAATCGTTTACGTAAAGCTAACTGGCCTTGGTCGCGACGTCATAAACCAGCAAGAGAATGTCTGTGAGCGAAACAATACAACAACCCGCGGCCCTAACGAATCGCAAGCTGAAACCGTTAAGGTGGGTACGTGCTCGGGAATCGGTGATCAAAAGTGGTTTGTTAAGCGCAACGTTATTTTCGATTTTGGTGACGGTGTCAATTGTCGGTTTGCTTTTTCGAGAGACGGTCCGCTTCTTTCAATTCGATCGCGTTACCGTTAGTGATTTCCTTACCGGTACCACTTGGTCTCCGACACTCGGAGCCGGCGGTCAGTTTGGTATTTGGCCATTGATCTGCGGCACGCTATTGATTGCGGGGATCGCCATGCTTGTGGCGCTACCCTTGGGGCTTATTACGGCCATTTTTTTAAGCGAATACGCGCCGCGAAAATTGCGGAATGTGTTGAAGCCGGTACTTGAAGTTCTGGCCGGCGTACCGACCGTGGTTTACGGCTTTTTTGCGCTGACGTTCATCACTCCGTTTCTGCAAAGTACTTTTGGAATTCAGTTGGAGTACTTCAACGCCCTGAGTGCGGGTATCGCCGTGGGTATTCTCTGTATCCCAACGGTTAGTTCTCTGTCTGAAGATGCCCTTCAGGCCGTTCCACGTCGCTTGCGTGAAGCGGCTTATGGATTGGGTTGTACGAAATTTGACGTTGCGACAAAGGTCGTCGTTCCTGCCGCTCTATCCGGCATCATTTCGGCGTTTCTACTGGCGATCGCACGTGCCGTGGGTGAGACCATGATCGTATCGATAGCGGCGGGTGCTACGCCCCGCTTAACGCTAGATCCTTGCATTGAAATTCAAACGATGACGGGTTACATCACCAATACCGCGAAAGGAGATGTTTCTAATTTTGGAATCGAATATTTTTCCATTTATGCCGTCGCCTTTACCTTGTTCATCATGACTCTGGGCGTCACTCTGATCGGCAACTTGATTCGGCTAAAATTTCAGGAGGCATACGAATGAATGCGCGTCCTGATTTTAGTAAATTCGAAATCACATCGATTCAGGCTCGAAAGCGTTGGAGCAACGCCTTTTTGTGCTTATGCGCAGTCACATCTACTTTTTCGATAATTATTCTGGCGGTTTTGATTTTTACGATCGTGATTTCCGCGCTACCAGTGTTTGGTCCGCATAGCGACCAACTGGAATCAACCGGTCGTCTGCTCTTTTCCCCGCAAGACTCATCCGCTGGCCGCGAAGCGTTGGGTGCAGGGGATCTTGTGCAGGGAATTTTTCGACCTCACAACCTCATTCGCGGTGGACTAGGAAAGGATAATGACCAAGTACTGTGGTCAGATACGGAACCCACGAAAGGTCCATTCACGATCGGTTTTTACACATTCGAAATCGGTGGAGATAGCAAAGACAATTTGCGATATATGACCAATGCGAAAGGCACCCAAAGCGTTGCATCGTTTTTGGAAAAACTGGGTTTGCCAAAACAACCGGAGTTCGCAGATGCAGCCTTGGTGGTGTTGGAAAGCGCCGCAGGAGGCCTGGATTTCGAAAAAATTACGACGTCAGGAGCACTGGTAAATGACCAAGTCATTGAACAGTTTGCGGCGGTCGATGATTGGCAAATTAAATTATTGACGGGGGTTGTATCAGAGAGCGACTTTGCAGAAATACGTTTTCAAGAGTCGAATCGCGGTGAGCTATCTCAAATCCGAAAAACGCGCGTTCGCAAACGCGCCGGACAAATGAAATTGCTGATGTCGATACTGTATGAAGCCGGTCACGAAGGTGGCGAATATGCGGATTTGAAATTGCGGCGTTATACAGACGATCAGATTTACAAAAGCCAGTTAAAGGTCGACTCGGCTGAGCTCAAGGGGATGAGTCGTCGACAGAGAGCGGGTTTCGATCTGGGTGGAAGTTTCAACATCGAATGGCGATCTAAATCTCAATCCAGTGCGTCTACGCTCGATCATATTACTCACTTTCTAACCGCCAAACCGAACAGCAGCGACCCCGCAACGGCCGGCATTGGACCGGCATTATGGGGCTCAGTTTGGGTTTGTACTATTTGTGCTTTCGTGGCGCTGCCTTTAGGTATCGGAACAGCAATTTTTCTGGAGGAGTTCAAACCAACTCACAGATTTTTGCTTTTCCTACAAAACCTTGTGCAACTGAACATCACCAATTTGGCCGGCGTGCCGTCAATCGTTTATGGCATTTTAGGTCTCACGGCATTTGCCACGATGTTTGGCGTTTTCGGCAGTGACAAAGAGCCATTGTTCCGATTTGGCGGCAAATACTATTACCAATATCTATCAGAGGGAATGTACCCGTTCCTGGTACCCGTAGCCGACCCCAGCACGCCGCCGCAACTGATTGCGGGGATTCGCGCTGAAGATGGAGATCATCAACCAATTACGTTAAATGTTATCGGCCCATCGGATCCCCTTCCGGACGATGAAACGTTATTGCAGTGGACCGTTCGCAGTGACTCAGAAGGCGGACTGCATCCGGAAAAACCATGGTTCTATTTTCAAGTTCCTTTCGGACGTGGTGTCTTGGCAGCCGCTTTGACATTGATGTTGGTGATTTTGCCGGTAATTATCATTGCCTCTCAAGAGGCCATTAAGGCAGTGCCCTCATCGCTCCGTGAAGGTGCCATGGGATTGGGTTCTACACGCTGGCAAGTGGTGAGGAATGTGATCTTACCGGCTGCGATTCCAGGAATGATGACGGGAGCGATCTTATCCGTCAGTCGCGCCATCGGTGAGGCTGCTCCGTTGGTTGTTTTGTGTGGTGTCGTTTACATCGCGAGGGCGCCCGAACATCTCATGGACTTCATTTCGGTATTGCCAATTCAAATATTTTATTTGACTGGCCAGCCGATCAGTGAGGAGGGGCAGGTCAATTTCCAAAATGTAGCCGCCGCTGCCAGCCTGGTGTTGCTGGTGGTTTTATTGTCTTTTAACACCGTCGCCATCGTTCTACGACAAATCACCACTAAACCCCTTTCCTAAATTAGATAGATTTCGGATTGCAACGTTGTCCAACCCAAACGGTTCTAGACCAATGATTCAAGCCTTAGCTGCCCGACCGGGCGAAATGGTTAACGATAAAGTCAATACACCGACTGACCAACCAAATCGAACCATGATGACGATAGGCAATTTTTCGGCCTGGTACGGTGGGTTTCAGGCGCTGCATGACATTTCGCTGGATATTGCCGAGAATCAGGTAACCGCGTTTATCGGCCCTAGTGGCTGTGGAAAAAGCACCTTGCTCAAATGGTGCAATCGCATGAATGACGTGATTCCCGGCGCAACAGCCAAAGGAACGCTGATGTTGCCGGACCTCAATATTCTCTCGGCAGGCACAGACGTGGTTGCATTGCGTCGGAGAATCGGAATTGTGTTCCAAAAACCTAATCCATTTCCAAAATCTATTTATGATAATATTGCTTTTGGACCAAGGCTGCACTTTAAGAACTTAACACGCAATGATCTCGACGAACTCGTGGAATGGTCGTTACGTAAAGCGGCAGTATGGGACGAAGTAAAAGATCGTCTTCGGCAATCTGCACTGGGGCTAAGTGGTGGTCAGCAGCAGCGATTGTGCATTGCCCGTGCCATTGCTGTGGGACCTCAGATTTTACTGATGGACGAACCATGCAGTGCGTTGGATCCCGCATCCACGGCACGCATCGAAGAATTAATTTTCGAACTCCGAGAACAGTACACGATCGTGATTGTGACACACAACATGCAGCAGGCCGCACGGGTCAGTGACCAAACAGCCTTCTTTTTCGAAGGGCGGGTAGTGGAAGAAGGAGCGACGCAGAAACTGTTTACCAATCCCGATCAAAAACAGACCGAGGATTATGTGACCGGCAAATTTGGTTAACTGATTGACAGACAGATGCACCTACAGCGAGATATCGACGGGATTCATCAACGCCTGCTGCAAATGAGCGGCACGGTGGAACGCATGATCGATAAAGCTACACGCGCTTTGATAAATCGAACGCCTGAGCTGGCAATGGAGGTGATTCGAACTGACGATGAGGTCAACCGAACCGAAGTCGAAATCGAAGAAGAGTGCCTCAAAATCCTGGCTCTTCATCAGCCAGTCGCAGGTGATTTGAGACGTATTTCAACGCTAATTAAGATCAATGCGTCGCTGGAGCGAATTGCTGATCTCGCCTGTAATATCGCGGAACGATCCCAGCAAATGCAAGAACACCTCTATTTTCCGAGTCCTGAAGAGATGGAAAAGATGGTGGATTTGGCGACGGAAATGGTGCGCATGTCCTTGGATGCATTTGTCCGTGCTGATTCTGCCATAGCGGCACAGGTTATCCATATTGACCACCGTTTAGATCAGTTGAATCGAATCGTGATCGACGAATTGTTGGGGTTGATGAAGGAAGATGCGAGTTTGGTAGAACCGGCCTTACATTGCTTTTCAGCTGCAAGACACATAGAACGCATTGGTGACCAAGCCGAGAATATTGCGGAAGATGTTATTTATCTTGTAGACGGCGATATCATTCGCCACAAACACAGTGACTTAAAAGTTGAATCCACCGAGATGATGATCCGTGATGCGGATGATTTGGAATAATTGGAAGCACTCAAATGACGAAAATGAAAGTACTGGTAGTGGAAGACGATCGGTCTTTGGCCAAAGTGCTGGCGTATAATTTGACTCAAGCCGGGTACGAAGTTCGCTCGGCATATGACGGCCAAGATGCATTGACCCAAGCGCGACTGCAATTACCCGACGTCGTTGTCCTTGACGTGATGATTCCCATATTGGACGGATTGGAAGTTTGTCGACGCTTGAGAGCTAACGACGAAACCGCGAAAACAGCAATCGTAATGCTTACGGCGAAAGGGGAAGAGACCGATCAATTAATCGGTTTTTCGGTTGGTGCCGACGACTACGTTACCAAACCTTTCAGCGTTAAAATTCTTCTGCAGCGAATCAAAGCCATTGATCGTCGCCGGAAGAGTGAGGATGGACAATCTTATTCTATTAATCGAGGTGGAATTACGATCGACCGCCTAAAATTTCGTGCCACGGTCGGCGATCGTGTTTTGGATTTAACACCCAGCGAATTCCGCCTGCTCGATACGTTGATTCGCCAGCCCGGAAGAGCTTTCGACCGTAGCGAACTGATCGACGCGGCCCTGGGTGCAAATACAGTCGTATTGGAACGCACCATTGATGTTCACATTCGGTCGCTGCGAAAAAAGTTAGGTGATTCCATCGCGATGAAAATAGAAACCGTTCGCGGTGTAGGGTATCGGTTCACAGAAATGCCAAACGGCAGTCCGAGTGAATCGACCGCCTAGGTGGAAATCGACTTACCCCGGAGGTGATCCGGGGTGTTCCGGACAGCTTTTGGGTGTGATAGCACTCAGGCGCTAGTACCCGAGAAAATCCTGTAGCCCTGCTTGGCCGCGCTTGGTAGTCTCCGCTCTTCCTACCCCGAATTTTGGCGAATCCACAACGCCTACGCCCTTGGACCAAGAGGATTAACAGATGAGCCGTAATACCATGAGAACATGCTGGTTGGGCTTGGCGATAATGATTGCTGGATGTAATGGGAAATCCGAGGAAGCTAAAGAGGAGCAAGCGACTGAGAAGTCACCTCAAGCTTTGATCGCTGTGATTGATTTGAATGTGGTCGCTCAAGAAATTGGAGCCCAAGATAAAATTGATCGCTCGGTAACGGACAAAAAGGCCGAATTGGCCAATCGCATGGCGGATTACGAAACGAAACTCAGTGGCGAGCCAGCCGACCAAGAAATGGCGATTAAACGTCAGGCTCAGTTGGCTCAGACTCAGTTATTGGCCCATCATGCCCAATTAAAACAGCAGTTGTTGGCCCAAATTCGGCCAGTGGCTTACCTGGCGGCTCAGGAAAGAGGGATGGAAATCGTTCTCACCGCAGCACAGGTCTATGCGGCTGGCCCGAACGTAGACATCACTCAGGACGTGGTAAAGCGTATTCAAACCATAAATCAGTCGACGGAAAACGGAAGTTCCGCGGCCCTCGAGGAATCTCCTGTCCGCCTTGCCGAGTTGCCCGGCGGTGGTGGGGACTTCCAACCTCAGTAATTTTGGCCCGCGAGATGAACTTTTTGCCCCGGCAGCGGGTCCAGTAAGTAAACTACGAAGAAAACACAGTGAATTTTCAGGTCTTGTCGGCGAAAAACGTTTCACCTAAACTTGCGATTCGCAAAAAAACCTTGCTCCTGTAGCTCAGTTGGTAGAGCGAGCGGCTGTTAACCGCTTTGTCGTAGGTTCGAGTCCTACCGGGAGCGCTTCGCATGGCCGGAAACCCCAAAAAAACAGGGGTCTCCGGCCTTTCTTTTTTGGCTACGTCCCCGCATGGCGTCCCCTCATTTCTGGAATACCCACGGATTAAAGCGTGTGAGGTTCCGTAAGATTGAACCCGCCCTAGATCCGAATAGGCCGATGTCTGTGGTTACCATTCGCATGCCCAATCCAGACTTCACACTAGCCAGACTTCTCCTAACGCTCCTGCAACTGCTTGGGGTATTTGTCGTAATCCCTTGCTTGGTAGTGTGGTTCTGGATGTGGTTCTGTCATTCCCTTGAGAAAAAGGAATGAATCACGAATAGTCCGATCCACCCTTAAGCCAAAAAAACGTGGCCCCAACCGATCTGCCCGCCGGCTCTCTAGAGTCAGTCGGGTTTTTCTTTTGGCCGGGTTTTGGCGGCAGGGCCTCAAGCCCCCATTCGTGAATTACGCAAGTATCTCTTTCACCACTCTAGCCGGTTCTACACCCGTCAGCTTTTGCTGCAAGCCTTGATATTTGAAAGTCAGCAATCGGTGATCGATACCCAACTGGTGAAGAATGGTGGCATTGAGGTCTCGGATATGCACACCCTCTGACACGATGTTATAGCAAAAGTCATCGGTCGTT
>JAAEPL010000664.1 GCA_024232675.1 Planctomycetaceae bacterium | reverse complement strand
CAGAGATTGATTTAGCAGGAGGTAATACAATTACTTCTAATACTGGATCTTCAACAACTACATTTAATATCCTAGATATTAATGGATCAAGTACGTTTACTTTATCAGCTAATACAGCCTTTAATGGAGATGTTGACATAGCTGATGGAACTACGATATTTACAAATAGTGGAAATCCAACAGTAAGTTCAAATTCAAATTGGACATTAAATGGGACATCTACCACTAATATTGGAAATGGTTCAGATGGAGCCTGGACATTTAGTGCAGGAACAGTAACATTAAATGGGACATCTACTTTGACTGCAAATTCTAATAATAGTTCTATAAGTTTTAATAATCTTAGTCAAGGAACAGGAACTATTGTATTATTAGGTACAGTATCGACAACATCTATTACAGGAACGTATTCAGCAACAGGTATTACTTGTACACAAGGAACTGAATTAAGATCAGTAACAGGAGGAGTTCAAGCAAGTCTTGCATTGAGTGGATCAACAACAGTTCAAGGAGTAGGTATTCAAGATATAAATGTTACTACTGGTAGTTTATTATCCAAAGGAGGTACCGATATTAGCGGAAATAACTTAACCAATATTTCTTTTGATACTAATGGAGCAGATTTGTATTGGATAGGAGGTATGACTGCTAATACAAAAGGAGGAACATATTCAACAGGAGTAAATAATAACTGGTCAAATCCAGATAACTGGTCAATAGTAAGTGGTAATTATTCAAGTATAAACGGATGTATTCCAAGTTCAGGTTCATCAGTTATTATAGATGCTTCTTCATTTGACGGAGGTGCAAATACAGAGATTATATTGGATATTGATGGAATTGCAGAATCAATTGATATGGGAGCGAATGATGATGCAATCACCTTTACAGGAGCAACAGCAAGAACATTAACAATAGAAGGAAATGTAACATTGGATGCCCAAACAGATTTTTCAGGATTCACAGGGACATTGGTGTTGACAGGAGATGCAGCAGGAGCTACTCATACAATTAATCCAGATGGTACTTCATTTGAAACAGCAGATGTTTTAGTAAATAATACAACACCAAGTGATGTATATCAAATTGTAGGAGGAGGCTTAGGTGTTGATGTTTTCGAATTACAATCAGGAGGATTTGATTTAAATGGTCAAGGTTTAAGTGCAACAAGTTTAGATTTAGATGTTGCAGGAGACAATCCTCGTACATTTGATTTTGATGGACAAAAAGTAACCGTAAGAGGAGCAGGTTCTTTAGATGCCATTGACTTCGAAAGTATAGGAGGAAATCTTACCTTGTTAAATTCATCGACTGCAGAATTGGAGTTTGTTTATCCAGGTCAAGTAGTACTTCGTTTAGGTCAGAATGCTTTAACGATTCCAAATTTAGATTTTATTTCCCCAACAAATATTGATATTACAACAACGGGTTCTGACAATTCTAAGTTAATGACATTTGGAACAATCAGTATGACACAACCAAATTCTACATTTGATTTGGATAATGGTATTTTTGGATTAAGAAAATCATTTGGTGACATCACATTACCAAATAATACAACATTTAATATTTTTACTCCAAATGGCACAGGTTATGGGACATTAAATTCTCGTTTTAATAACCTTATATTGGGAGATAATGTAGATGGAAACTTTGCTGGAGATTTCATAGAAGTAGGAGGGGATTTTACTTTAGGAAATTCTTCAGAATGTGAATTTACAGATCAAGTACAATTTGAAGGTATTGTTACAGTAGGAAGTACAGCAGGAAATCATTTAGTATTTAATAGTGACTCATATTTTGAAAGTGTTGTTAATTTAACAGGT
>JAAEPL010000663.1 GCA_024232675.1 Planctomycetaceae bacterium | reverse complement strand
TATATCATCCGCAACCTTAATTACATCTTCTATATTCTCAGCAACTACGGCTACATCATCATAAGAAGTGCCTAAATATTTATCTACTGAACCAGTAGCTGACTGTACACTAGGTCTCATGCCCATATTATTTCTCCTATTATTTAATTTAATTCTACCCAATTACTATCATCAGTATTCATGTTTTGACCTATTGCATTTTCTCCAGATATAGTATCAATAAGTATTGGTTGACCAGAGTTTGTTTTTGAATTACCAGAAACATTAAAGTCATATGACCTTGCTACATATAGAGTAGAGTCAGCACCTCCAGTATCTAACATAAACTCAAGTTTCCCTTTTAATATACCTGAGTAAAGAAAAGGTTGTATTTCTGAGTTTCCCCATGAGCCTATAGTATTAAACTTTGAAGCTCTATTATTGGTTATAGAATCCCCTGTTACACCATTTACTATTATAGTTAAAATCCTATTAACCCTTCTTAGCTCTACTTCTATTTCCTGACCTTCTTGTAACCCTGATTCAGAATAGACTTGTACTGGAGTACCTTCACCATCCTCTATCTTTGCAGTAACCCTACCATCAGGGTTACAATAAATATATGATAAAGTATCGAAGTCATTTCCTAGAAGCATTGTAGATGCTTTAAATTCTGCTGTAAACTTTATTACAAACTCCCTTGTAGTACTAATTTCAAGTATAGGGTAAGTCATATAATCATTGTTTCCATCAAATTGTAAGCCCCACTCTGTCTGAGGTTCAGGAGTACTCCTGCAAAGAATAACACTTCCAAGATTCATTTCAACGTCTTGTAGAATGCTATTAGCATCTGAGTATTTTACATCTAATATTCCTTGGCCATTATATTGGATTAGGTTGTTGCTTATAGGCTTAATTGATAAATTATATATATTAGCGT
>JAAEPL010000662.1 GCA_024232675.1 Planctomycetaceae bacterium | reverse complement strand
CACTGGTCTCCCGACGGCGTCTACACACGGCGTGACAACGGGGAGCAAGTATCCGGCAGAGAAGCGATTTCTCAAGTACTCCAAACTTACTTCAGTGAAGCTGCGAGTGCACCTCAATTGGTCGTTGCGAGCGAGTCAATTGATGTCATCTCACCCAATGTCGCTTTGGAACGGGGTGTTTCCACAGTCACCAAGGCGGGAACCGCCATGGAATCCAACTACACCGTCGTTTTTGTAAAGCAAAAAGGACAGTGGTTGATTGATCGCGTTACTGAAGAAGATATTGTTCCTGAAAATTCCAACCGTAAAAAGCTGCAACCGCTGGAATGGTTGATTGGTGAATGGGTGGATGTGATTGGCGACTCAACGGTCGAGTTCAATTGTCAATGGACCAGCAACGAAAACTACATCAGTCGCACATTTAAAGTCACTGGCGTGGATGGCGTGGAATCCTCAGGCTTGCAAATCATTGGTTGGGACCCCATCAAAAAACAAATCCGCAGCTGGCTTTTTGATTCCGATGGCAGTTATGTTTCAGGGTGGTGGACCCAATCCGAAAACCGCTGGGTAGTGCAATCATTAGCCACCCTCGTCGATGGTACGGAAGGATCCTACACCAGCATTTTCCGTCCCCTGGAGGATGGCAACTTCGGCTGGCAAAAAGTCAATCGAGTGCTGGATGGCGAACTTCTGCCCAGCATCGATGAAGTCATCATCCAACGAAAATAGAAATTCGCAACGAGCTAACAAAATGAAAAAAGAATATCCTATCAACGCAAAATCTCTGCTTTGCTTCGCGGGGTTCGTGCTAATTAGCATCTGGCTGTGTGACGAAACCTTGGCCCAACGGGGACGCGGAGGCGGTGGAATGAAGCGCGGAGGTGGCAGTGTGAATCGCAGTCGCCCTTCGGCTGGCAGATCGCCATCGATGAGCCGTCCAGCAAGTCGCCCGTCACGTCCTGCGGGCAGCAGACCGAGCACCGGCAGACCGAGCACCGGCAGACCGAACACCGGTAGACCGAACACAGGAAGACCGAACACCGGCAGACCGGCAACCGGCCGTCCCTCCACGGGAATTCCGGGGCGTCCAGCCAGTCCACGTCCCGGCAGTGGAACAACTCGACCAAGCAACAACCGCCCGGGAAGCTTACCTGGCAGACCGGCGGGAAGACCTTCCGGGAAAGACTTTAAAAACCCGTGGGATTCGAATCGGCCAGGCAATCGGCCGAGCACGCGTCCCGGCGGCGCTGCAGGAGATTTCCTACAGAATCGGCCCTCGACGCGTCCCGTGCCCGGTCGTCCGGGAGCCGGTGACCGTCCCTCCACGAAGCCCATTCGTCCGGGGGCCGGAGACCGTCCCGACGCGGGTAAACGGCCGACACGCCCCGGTGCTGGGGACCGCCCCTCGACCAAACCGACGCGGCCCGGAAACCGACCGGATCGACCGAGCACCTTGCCGACACGTCCCGGGACCCGTCCACCGGGCACACGGCCCCCCGGATATCGACCCCCAGGGCATCGACCCGGATATCGTCCGCCCGGTTATCGCCCTCCCGGTTATCGTCCACCTGGACAACGACCTCCGGGATACAGACCTCCCGGCTATCGTCCCCCACGCCCCGGTCACTTGCCGGTTTACGGACCTGGCTATTGGGGCCGACCCAATTGGCGTTGGAATTGGGGATACCACAACAACAATAATTGGTGGGGATGGGCTACTGCGGGAGCCGTCACTGGCTGGCTGGCTGGCAGTTGGGCCAATGCCGCTCCGGTTTACTACGACTATGGTTCCACCGTGTACTACGAAGGCGACAATGTTTACTACGAGGGAAATGAAATCGCCACGGCGGACGCATACGCCGCTCAGGCGCAAGAACTCGCCGCCAACGTGCCGGAAGTCAATACGGACCAAGTGGAATGGATGCCATTGGGAATCTTTGCCCTTTCCGATGACGACGGCTCGGCTGAGGATTCGACCCTGTTCCTGCAACTTGCCATCAGCAAAGAAGGCATCATTGCCGGTACGTTCCAAAATACGGAAACCAACAAGTCGTTTGAAGTAGAAGGGACCGTCGACGAAGAAAGCCAAAGAGCAGCCTGGGGGCCCGTCGGAGAAAGCTGGCCCATCATGGAAACTGGGATTTACAATCTCACCGAAAATGAAGCGGGTGCACTGGTGCATTTCGCCGATGGCACCACTCAACAGTGGGTGTTATTTCGCATGGATGAACCGGAGAATACGCAAGACCAACCGTAAGTTCTCTTAATTTTATCGACGATCATTCGCCGGCGGGAACTTCGAGTTCCCGCCTTTTTCTTTGCTCACCCTTGAAATTAGCGTCGTCCTTGAAATCAGCTTCGCCCAACCGGGCGTGCTGTGCTAAACGCCCCGTCCGCCATTAGCTATCCGATGGGGAATCTTTGAGACGGTCTGTCGCATCGATCGTAGCGGGAGACATCTGAGCCGCGGCCATCATTTTAGGGACCGTCACTCCCATCGAGACATAAACAGACATCAAAGCATCAACTGACATATCCACGTGCTCTACTGATTCCGCAGGCACAAAAAGTAAGCCGCCACCAATAGGAACCGGTGATTGCGGCACCAACACGATGTGGTGCTCAACTCCATTAAGAGTGATCGGCTCTGGAGTCGGCAGCAACGCCAACACGCCCGCGCCGCCCTTTTCACCAAACCGACAGTAGGCCACGCCCATCCCCTTCATTTTGTCGTCGCCTGATTTATCGACCATGTCCACAATTTGGCGAGAGGCATCATAGACCTTACCCACCAGAGGCACCCGTCGCAGGATTGCTTCGATGGCTCGGTTGTAGACATTCTTCATGCCCGAACTAACCAACAGACCCAGCAATAAAATCGCCGCCAGAACGCCGCCCCAGCCAATTAAATAGGCCACCGTTGTGTTTTGCACAAATTGCAATCCCACTCGACTGAGTAGATCCCCCAGAACCGTCTCGGGCCCGATAAATCGGTTCAAGAAATTAATTACCCACGAGACCACCCCCACGGTGATCACGATGGGTAAGACGGCGAAAATCCCCGCCAAGAAGTAGGTCGTTAAACGTTGCACCAACGAAGCTGAACCTTTTTTAGCCATTTGCTCAAAGTCCAAAAAACTGACTGTCTAATCCCAGACGACGCGTTCAGTTGGAAGTGTAACAACACCCGGCGCACGGTAGAAGCAGACGCAAAATCGAGCTACGGAGCGATGGAGATGGTCGGAGTCGGGTTGCCTGCTGCTCGCCGGCACACCGCCAAGATCCGATTCAAAATGAAAATTGAATTTGCGTGCGGTATAAAATTCCGGAATCTCCCGGATCAATACCCAACGAGGAGGAACTAATTGGCGCACCATTTAACCGCGTCATATCGAAAACCAGTTTCGAATGTTGCTCCCTAAAGTACCAAGCAAAACCACCAGCCACCTCGTCCGAACTCTGGTTCGTCACGCCCAGTGTTCCGGAATTACCCATGACACGAGACCAGCGAGCCAACAATTGCAATTTATCCGGGACAATAAATTTGCCGGTCTGAAACCAAAATCCATGATCGAATAAATCGGGAATCGAGGCGCCCTGAAAACCGCCTATATTTCGAAAGTAATATTCCAACGTGGTGGACCACCCTCTGTATTTAATGGAGGCATCGACGGCGAACAAATTCACGGTGTATTCGGTGACTTCGGTAGGCAGTTGTTCGAGCAAAGTGCTTAAGCGTTTCCCGGAATCCACCACGCGCACCGCTTGAAATTCCGTGGTTCCAAATTTATCAATACCGGAGTTCGCGAAGCCCATACCGAATCGAGTTGCAGGTTGGCAGTGCCCTTCAAAATCAGCTAACTCGCCGGGCCCCCATTTACCGGTGGGATACCAAAAGAGCCTGCCAGAATAAGCAAAATTATTATCGAGCGTCCCCGAACTACCCGTTTCTGCTCCTCCGGTTACCAAGCCATTGAAAACCGCGACTTCCCAATTCATCGGCTTATGCTGGGGCCCCGCCTGACCGTACAAACCCCACCCAAAACTCCGGTTTACGTCAAAGAACGTACTCGCCATAGAGCGATCGGTAAATTCCAACTCTCGAGCCGACAGATATCTAGCCAATTGAAATGGCATTTTGTATTTACCCGTCCGGAAACCAAACACCCCTTTGTTCAATCCCCAACGGTGCCGGCCAACATCGTAAGAGAGAAAATAATCCAAAAGTCGAACATCATCGCCACTGCTGCTGCGGCCGTCTAATTGAATGAAGTAAAAGAAATCAGGAGTAAAGGCGGATCCCTGAAAAATTAAACGGCCGCGCTTTAGGGCAAATTGGTTCACCTCATAATTGCTTGCGAGGTCCGACTGTTCGTAGGAGTGCCGCAACTGTCCCCAACCATTAATCCGCATCTGAAAGGGAAAATTACCCGATTGCAAATTCGCCTCGCTACTGTTGGCGATTATAAAACCGCCATCGTAGCCCACCCGCGTTTTGGAAATCCAATCCAAATTTTCCAAGCCCACATCAAACCGGTCCTCGTCGTAAACCGAAGAGGATAATGAGTCTTCTGGTTCAAGCCCCTCTTCCACAGCCTGGGGAATGGGGGGATCGGCAGCTTGAATAACAGGGGCCGCTAAACCGTCAGCCTGTCGCGCGTAGACGGATGCAGGAACCCACTGCGCAGCGAGTAAGCAAGCCCACCCCATCCAAGGGAACACCCACGCCTTTCGAAATCTATGCCACTCAGACATCGTCACGCCTACCTCAGACGTCAAGCCTTAAACATTACCTAATCCGCACCATTTAACTTATCGGTTAATATGTCACGAAAATGCAGATGAACTCTGGCGATTGCTATCACAGCGAAAGATAGGCCGGTGAACCTCCCTTCCAACAGGCAAGAGCAGCCAAAACAGGGTTAATAACAGCCAGAAAGCCACGGACTTACGAGAAAACAAGCGTTTCTGCAGCCTTCGTCCATAGATCAAATCAACAAGTTTACGTATTCTACATGCCAGCTTTTACTTGGTAGCGCATGCCAGCAGTTGGCCTACCGATTCGTTGATTTGATGCTTGCAATCAAATTCCAAATAGAACCACTCGTTCCTGCCAACCGGACGCAGGGAATTAGGGAGACACGAAATGTCGAAAATCGCCATCACCATTGGTTTGTTATTGATCTTAGTTGGAGTTGCCGGCTATGCGATGCCGGCCACCGAGATGGTCGCAGAGGGCACCGAAGAGATCGTCGAAAAAAAGAGCAGCCTGACGGCCTTGATCCCCGCCGCATTTGGCATCGTGATTCTTCTCTGCGGCGCGATCACTGCAATAAAGCCTTCATTAACCAAGACTTTCATGCACGTTGCTGTGACGTTTGGGCTTTTGGGCGCGTTGGCGGCAACCGGCCGTGGATCGGGTTCATTGATCAAATTCATACGTGGCGAAGAATTCAATCAACGAGCCTTTGTATTTATCGCTTGTATGGGCGTCCTTTGTTGGATATTCGTGGTGACCTGCGTGATGTCCTTTATCAAAGCAAGAAAAGCCCGCGTTACCAACGCGGGCAATTCAAATGCTTAGTCACTTAAGTGCCAAATTCAATTTGGCGGCTCGCGGGCGTTGCTCATTAAGCAACGCCACGCTTCACTGGGCGATTCCTATTTCGAATCAGAATTTTCGTCCTGCAGACGGATCAGGCCGCGTTGCTCGGTTTGATCCGGTCCCTTGTGAACGAGCATCGTCAAGACATCTTCCGTGAGGTTGTAGATCCCCATCTCAGCAACCACATTGCGGTTATCCACAAAGGTAATGGCGACTCGCTGGGTCTCTTCATCTAATCCGCCTTCGACTTGCTTTAAGTCTTCAGAAAGGCCGTCTGAGTAATTACCTCGCACGACACCATCACGGTTGATTGCCAGTTGCAGTGTCTTGTCCGATTTTTCTTGCCCTTCAGTCACGATGGCAAACACACCCAATGGCATCCAGTCCTCGTCTTTGGAATTCGCATCAGAGACATCGGCAATCTCAGCCGCTTGTTGGTAGTACTCTTCCGCGGTGGCGATTTCTTCATCACCGGCATAGACGGCGTTATCTTCGTAGCGAATATCTTCGCCATAGTCGTAACTGATGGGTTCGTTGTAAGGATAGTAAGAACGAACGTTCGCCCAAGTTGATCCAACAAACCAAGCGGTGGTCGTAATGGCTGCAGCACGCCAGGCGTTGGGATATTTGGCGTACCAGTTAGGGCTACCGTAATATCCATAACCACGCCAATTGCCACGCACGGCATTCACTTGTCCTGCACCGGTAACAATACCATTGTAGGTCGTCGCTCCGCGTGCTCGGGCATATGTATTTCCACCCGGACCTCGGACAGCTCCTACGGAGCCGGCTCGACCTACGGTGTTGACTCCATCCGTCGCACGAGCACCACCGACCGCACGACCGGCCGTCGCACCGTTAGCGCCACGAACTGCACCGCCAGCACCGCGGGCTACCGCTGAGTTTTGACCGTCGGTTCCAGCAATACCACCGCGACCCGCCACTGCCGTGGTTCCGTCGGCTCGCTTGGTCCCTTCCACTTTTCCCCGACCGGCGACGGCTTTGTCACCATTGGAGGCGGCGCCTCCACCGCGGGCAATGACTTTCGAGTTCCCATTAGCGCCGGTGATCTTGACGGCGCCTCCGGCACCACCGTAATTCGCCCCGCCGCTGGTCGATCCGCTACCGCGTCCGCCGGCCCAGTCGACTTGGGCATTGTCACCCTGCCAAGATCCTGAATTTCGGTTGGCATCGCTGCCAGAACGGGATTGGCTACCAGAACGGGATTGGCTTTTACTGCCTGACGTTCCCAAGAAAGAATCGAGTTGGTTGCGGGAAGGCGCGGCCGTGCGACCCGCTGCCGCGTTACCTCGGTTGGCACTCGCAGCACCTCGATTGGCACCTGCTGCACGACTAGCTTCCGCCGAGCGATTACGGTTTTGGGTACTTTGGGGCGACCGCTTGGTTGAGCTGCGATTCGCCTGGGAACCCCGATTCGCTTGGGAACTGCGATTCGCACTCGATTGAGGCGCGCGACTGGCAGAACTGCGGTTGGCAGAACTGCGGTTGGCAGAACTGGACGAACGGCTCATGTTGGGGGCACTATGGCTGCCGCCGCGTGATGCGCCGCCACCCCGAGAACCCCCGCCACCACGACCACCACGTTGAGCATCCACTTCCGCGGCGAACATCGCCAGCAGGGCGACAGCTCCGATGATTAATTTCAATTTATTCATTTTGATTTGATCTCTCTTTTCAATAAACGCAAACCATGCTTCAGTTTTCAAATTCAGTCCATTTGGGCTTGGGACGCCCCCACACGGTTCATGCGAAATGAATTGGGGTTTCTCTTACTTTGAGCGACCCCTCTACCGGTTCCATTATTCGACGTTGCGCGATTGTTCCCCACACGAACAAAATGGCTTCCGCCATTCAAACCACGCGTTCTTGAGTTGTTGGGTACACGCAACGCTCCTCTATCGCCACGTTGTGCATTGCCTGGGCCAGCGTTGCGGTTACCTCGTTCTTTAAGCGGGACATAGCGTAGAGGAGCTTTACCTTGCGGTTGCTCATCTCGAAACCCAACGCTCGATCTTGTATCCATTCCGCCAACTTGCGAGCCACCTCGGTTGGCATTCGCAATGGTGGGTCTTGGGGTATTCGTTTGGGCACTAGCTGGTGCGCTGGTTGCAAATGAAAATAAAGCAGTTGCGGTAACCGCGATTAGCATCGACAGCAAACTGCGGCAATCCGTTCTTTGATAGGACATGACCTTCGTACCTTCTTTAATTGTTTTCTCGTGTGGGTTTTAGCGACCGCTCGCGGGGGCTTCTGCACCGGCGGCTTCGGGTACGCGATTGACGATAACACCTTCTACGTCAGGTTGACGCTCTGAGCCCAAGACGCGATCAGCAGAGTCGTATGAGAAGCGATTGTTATCCAATTTATTGAATCGGTTAACGCTACTGCCCTGCGTTCCATCCGCGGTTTGAAATCGAGCATCGATCACCCAGCTTGAGCCGTTCCTTGTCCAATACCCGGTACCAAATCCTCCGTCGGAATCAAAAACCCATGATCGGATTTGTTTTCGATCGGCATCCCAACCCACAATTTGAGTCCCCTCCATATGCGTTTCATCGCCGGCCGCAACATGAAATGTACGTAGCATGAAATTTTTGTTGGCGGTCCACTCGCACGTGGTTTCAACTGTGAATTGATCACTTTGATCACGCCAAGTTCCGATCATCCATTCTAATTCCTGCAAGTAAACCTGATTGCCGATGTCGTCAGCAATCAAGGTCTCGCGGACGCTATCCAGTTTCCACCCGTTGGCCGTTTTAACGTGGATAGAAATGTAACTCGCTTTGTGAGGCGAGCCATTAGGGTTGGTTACGACAATGTGCCCCTCTTCGGTGGCCACATTGGGTGCAATAAACCGAACATGCACATCGCGTAATTCCACGGAAGGCATCAGCCCTGCAGCGAATAATTCCGTCATGTGTTTCTGGATTGCTGCTTTGCCAGTTAGCTCCACCCCGTCAGGACCAATCCAAACCCCCGTATCACTCCAACAAGCACTGGCGGCGGCAGCATCCTTGCTATTTATCGCATTGACGTACGTCACGATTGCATTTTTTACCGCTTGTTTCTCAGCATCCGTATTCGTTTCCTGTGCCCGCAGTTCGGCGAAAAGAGAAAGCATCAACGCGATGGCCATGAAGCCACGAATTCTGTTTTTCATAGTTTTTGTATTCTTCCTGGAAAGAAATGTTCACTGACTTCTGTGTTCTTGGCCGGACCTTCGGTTGGCTCCAGCCATTGCCAGCATATGAATATAGATCGACAAAAAGTTATACACAAACCGTTTCCCGACAAATGGAACGGGATACTTCCCGTTCCGCGTGGAGTAGTCCGAATGCTGCTTTTTTCAAACACATTCGCTCCCTGCCGGGACTTCCACAGGTCCAACCCGTTAAAACCGTCAGGTCGCTACCAAGAAATCCCGACGGATTCAGCGAGAGTGTCAGTAATCACAGCGATAATGGGCAAGTGCGATAATGGGCAAGTGCGAGAAAGAGGCAAGAGCGAGAAAGAGGCAATGGCGACTGCCAATTGTTCCTGACCATTCCAGTTTTCTAAAAATGCCCCTCCCTCCCCACTCAAACCCTCAGGGGGTGGAAGATTCACTCTGTTTCGCCCGCCGCCCATCCTCCACAAACGGCAAAGCCCTTTGCTTCTGAGCCATAAGCCAGAACAATAAGAGAGAATAGGTGGACTTAGATGATTGAATTCCAAGCTAAGACCGGTAGAATTTTGACCCAACATCGCCCGCTTAAACAACTCGCCGGAAGACTGGTGGAGCTCTGTTTTCAAATCCATAAAGTGCAGATTTTCGAGTCGGAGGATTTCAATGTCTGAACACACCACAATGCAAGCGAATACGCGCCCTGCTGACATCCTGAACAACGAATACATGAACATCGTAGAACCGGATGAACATAACAATGTGCTAACCAAAGAATTATTGGCTGCTTGCTCAAGTAATTTTTCCAAACCGGTATTGTTTCGCAAACTAGTGCCATTGGGACCGGAGGCACAAACGCGTGAATTTTTGGAGGTGCACTCCGATCAATCGCTTTTATGGCGCGAAAAAACAGATGATACCGCTGTCGCTTTTCGTGACGAAAATGGCAAGACCGACTACAACTACGTTACCGGTCGCGAAGGCACAGCGAGCGATTACCTCGACGAAATTTTCAAGCACAAAAAAGACGTCTACGCCCACCTCGGGAAAGTTTCCAGCGGATTCAACGAACTCCACAAGCACGAGTGGGGCGATTTGATTTTTGAGCATTTGCGAGAACAAGTTTTCAACCACCAGTGGTTTGATATCCCCGGTTGGGAACTCAGTGGCCACTGTTTTATCGGCAACAACACCGAGATGTTTGCCGAACCGGGCAAAGGCGCGCCGGGGAGTGATTGGCACATGTTCCCCACCCTCAATGTCTTCGTCATGATTTCGGGTACGAAGCAATGGATGACACGCCCGCCTCAACAGGGCGATCAGTTCGAGCATCAGGAAGAATTAGTATTCCCAACCGGTGGCCGTGAGGCACCGGTTGAAGATCGCGATTACGACACACTTTATTTGGAATCGGGTGATGTGTTAGTCAACATGCCCTACGAATGGCATAAAGTTTTGAACGCTCAAGGCCCCAGCGTGGGTGCAGCTTTTCGTATCATCGATCGACCCTATGTCGATCAATTGAAAACCTACCCCGCAGTAAAATCCAACCTTAAACTTCGCAATATCAATGATGAATACGCACATTTGGCGACCTCGCTGAAGTACGCTTCGCTAGATCCCATGCGAATGTTTATGGCATTAAATACAGCGGAGATGATGATTTGCACAGCCGCACGATTCAATTTGGTCGCCTCCTAATTGTGTCCCCGGAACATTAAGACAAAACCCGCTCAAAGTGATTACTTGAGCGGGTTTTTTTGATGCCCACCTCAGCACCGCAAACGCGATTCATGCCTTCGAGATCGTTTTGGCAAGATTCCGATTTCCCCGCGTTCGCCCAACCCCCTGTCAGTCGGCCTCCTTATTCGATTACGATTACTTACTCACTTTCCTTTTTTTGACGGGTGCCGAATGACTTTATGGGGTAAGAAAAAACGGTTGGTTGATTACGCCAGCTGCGCCGGCTGAGCGGGTAAGCTCCCTCAAGAGGAGACTGCACAGGTTGTGCAAGGATTACCCAAATTCAACGACCCAAATTTATTGGTCGGGACGGAAGGATTTAGCGATGCCGGTGTCTATCGCCTGCGAGATGACCTATTGATTGTGCAGTCCTTGGACTTCTTCCCTCCGTTGGTAGATGACCCTTTCCAATTTGGACAGATTGCAGCAGCCAACTCCTTGAGCGACATCTACGCGATGGGCGCCAAGCCCACGACAGCACTTAACATCGTTGGCTTTCCCGATGATCGCTTGGAACTGGCGATCCTGAACGAAATTTTACGGGGCGGAGCTGATCGAGTTCAACAGGCAGGTGCCGTGATTGCCGGTGGACATACAGTCCGTGACACCGAAATTAAATACGGTCTTTCCGTCACAGGGGTGGCCTCGCCAGAGGAGTTGATGACGAATCAAAACGCAACTCCGGGCGACGTATTGGTCCTTACCAAAGCGGTGGGTACCGGTTTCATTACTACGGCCTTCAAAGCAAAGCGGTGCCCGGATAACGTCATTCAGGAGGCTTCCCAAAGCATGGCCATGTTAAACAAGGTGGCCAGTGAAGCAGCCCGCGAAGTCGGCGCGAAAGCGTCCACCGATATCACCGGTTTTGGGCTGGCCGGACACGCCAGTGAAATGGCAAGATCCAGCGAAGTCACGATCGTGCTCGAGCTAAAGAAACTACCGCTGCTCAAAGGAGCCCTGGACTTAGCAAAACAGGGCAACAAAACCCGCGCCAGTGCCAGCAATCGCAGCTTCGTCGAACCATGGCTAAAGATCGATGCCGGCGTGGACGAGGTTCTACTGGAGTTCGTTTTTGATGCTCAAACCTCAGGCGGCCTACTGGTCAGCGTTGCACCCGAGCGGGCCGAAGAATTTGTTGACCGTGCGAAAGCTGGCGGAGCGGAGGCATCCTGCAT
>JAAEPL010000661.1 GCA_024232675.1 Planctomycetaceae bacterium | reverse complement strand
TCAAACGTGATCTCCGGGATATCGATCAGTGTAATTTCATTAGGTTCACCCACATCAAGTTTGACGACAAGATTGTTACCTTTGGATGCAAACTGCCTTGCCATAGTTAGCAAATCCAATTGGTAGGCTCTGCCAACTTCGAAGCCCGAGACCGTTTGGCCAATGAACCCGGATCCCTGAATCAGGGCATGCTGCTCCCCCACTGGCGCGGGAATTCGTCCGTCCTGGAGGCTACTAATATTTCGCGTAAAACCGACTTTACCCAGATAGGACCAGGCGCTGCCTGGCACATCCCCCACTCCATTAAAGATTGCATAGCTGTTTGGTTCGAGAGTCAGATTCTCAAAACTGCTATCCAAAATCGACAATCGGGATTGAGTGGCTCCATCCATAATGACTCGCTCCGTTATGGTGGGCAGCGGTGTCAACGGGGAAATCGTCTGCACCTGACCATCGCCCTCGATAGCGAATTCAATGACGTCCAGTCCGGGATTGGCATTGGCCATGGCAATGGCCTGTCGCAGCGAACCCGCGCCCGAATCATCGGTATGAGTCACGGTCCAGGGTGCGATCGGATCCACCGGTATCGTGATCGCATCGCTCAACCCTCCCGCAATTAACTTGATCCACAGGTCCCCTTGCAGGCTTCGGTAAAAAGAGGTTTGGCCGGCCAGCCGGAGTGCCGACACCGACGTAACCTCATTTCCTACGCTGGGCTTGTAATACCGTCCAATCTCGGGGAACTGAATTACCGTCGCATCGCCGGACTGTCGCTGGTTTCGAATTTGCAAAAACAGATCAAATCCATCTTGCGGCACTTGGTGAGTAAATTCGATTTTGTAATCACCGGCATTCAATTTGGCATACATCCGCTGCACATACGTATTGTTCCATTGGTTAACCAGTATGGAGTGGCTGGAGCTGTTGCTAATTCGAAATTCCGGAATGTACTCTCCCTGAATCCCCCCCAGATGTTGCGCTTCCAAATTGTTGTTATCCACCACGCCAATCTTCAGCTGGGCATACCGATCGTTGGAAATATAGGCATTCCAACCTGTGGGAACGATGTCGTCGCTATCCCGATAAAAATCCAGCTTGGGCGTTAAAACGTAACCGGGTCCTCCGCCCCCATGCCCAGTCAGAGACCCGTCAAGGTCAAGAATGACGGCAGAGAAGGAATCCGGCCGCCCCGCCACGAATACAGGGTTTTGATTGACTGCTAGATCCGCCTTGTCCAGGTGAAAAATACTGATCGTCTCAGCGGTTCCATCATTTTCGAAACTAATTCCCTGGGCTGTCGTCATCGAGTGCTTGTTGGCCCCGCCTTCGACGATGAAGTGGTGCGCATTTTCGGCTGCGAAACCCGCAAAGTGCGAATTAATAATCTTGCCCGGTCCATCATAAAAACGGTAGCCGGCAACCAACGCCGTGGGATCCGCATTGCCACGACTGTGTCCCACAAAGAGGATGCCCTGCTCCTCTTGGTTAAACGTGTTGAATGAGCTGGTCGAATTATCCGCAAATCGGCTCTCCGAAAAGACGCCAAAAGTAGCTCGGTGATAAACCGCGGTACCCATGTGCTTATATGCGGTAAAACCATTCACGCGCATCGTCTGGGAAGGTTCGTAGCTGTTAGTCGTCGCGCCTGGTAACAAATCGCCTCCGCGGTCAAATGTCAAACCGATAGGCGCTGAGTGGGAACTGTTAAAATCAAATTGATCGAGGTTTGTTTGCAACGGATTCATATCGTCATAGAAACCGCTGTCTTTGGATAAGCCTAATACGGATTTGGGTAAGGCGAACCAAAACCCGGTGCCTTCCGAACCGGCTGAAACATTTCCGATCCAGGTATTATCGGGGTTGGTGATCCAAAAGGCCGCCGAATGTTGGAAGCGGTTGGCAATATTGCGACCGGTGTCATGAGAACTTTCCCCATTTTCCCCGCGAGGTGCCTGCCCGTTGACTTTGCCATCCGAGCCACGCGTGATCCCCGGCACCACGAAGGGATCCTCCGAGGTGAAATCTTGCGTTCCCCCGCCGCCCACGCGATGAATCCCCAACACGATGTTGAAAAGAAACTGATTGCCAAATTCAGCAGCGTCCTCCATAAAAATACCGTGACCATGAATATCGTGCAGCACATTGCTTTCCATGACAACGCCTTGAGTACCATGCACGGTGACCCCACGGTTATTGGAGTTCGTGATGCTGGAGTTTCGCAACACATCGCCCACTCGATTACCAGCCAGATGCCAATGCACCGGGTAACGTCCGAGCGTTCCCGTTTGACCCATCCGATCAAACTGCACACTGTCAATCGTGATGGTACCGGAGCCTGGCATGAACATGGTGTGACCGCCCACACCCAAGTTTTCACCCGCACCGGTTCCATAAGCGGCCCTGTCACCGAATTCCAAATCCGTATCCTGCGTACCTTGGATGACAATATTTCGATTTAACAGAACGACTTCCGCTCGCAAGTCGATATCCCAGGTGCGGGTGTCACTGCGATAGGTTTCTATCTCACCGTAATGACGATGTGCCAAGGGCGCATCCAGAATCAATTCCGTGGTAGTTCCCAGATCGACGATTGATGTGATCGTGCGGACTTCCTCGTCGTTATAATCATAGGACGAACTGGCAATCACAATCTGGTCGCCTACGGCCCAGTCAAGACTGCCATCGGAAACCGCGGATGTGACTCCATCAAAATTACGTTCGATCACGTTATTGACCAGGAGCACGTTGTCATTCGGATCAGCGGTTTCTGCCAACCGAGTGAACGCCAACTTTTCATCACCGTGAAAGTTCAGGCGACCGCCGCTTGCCGTCATCAAAAAACCGTCGTTATCATTTACCTGCATGAACCCACTGGCCGTTTCGATCGTGTGATCTGCTTGCTGATCCGTTCCGGTCAACGTGAGCTGAAATTCATTGGTGTCGAAACGGTTGGTCGCTGACCCGATTCGAAACTCACCCCCGCTGTTGATGTGAATCCAGTCCGTGGTCAGAGTTTTGACACTGGGATTGCTGTCTTCCCGCACGCTTAATAAACCCTGCACCACGATTTCATCCGCAACATGGTCAGTACCGGAAAGCGTAACGGTCGTGCCGGAGCTAATAATCGCCCGCTGGGTGGAGTCGGGAATGCCGTTATCCCAAACGGAAGGATCATGCCAATCACCCGACTGAAGCGACACGGTGGCTAACAACTGTCGAGGTTCCAGATGTTCGAGGCTAAGCCGACGAGAATCCTCACGTGAACGCGCATGAGCCAACTTTTGCGCAGAGAAAAGACGGGAAAGAAACTGCTTCCAATCGGGTATAGCTGTCACGAAAACACCTCTTTCTATTTAACCCCGATTGTGCGGTTTTTTTTTCGTCGAGTAAAGCAAAATCCCAGCCAAACTTGCTCCGCATGAGCCAAATTTCTAACCTGTATTTCCTGGAATCGTCGATTCGATCGAGATTATCCCATGGAAATCCGGCAGGCGTCGACGGGCAGGACGCCGCGTAAAGAAAAAGTGTCTGGGACCGGTTCACATGCGTCTGAGCTCGAGTCAACCATGCGACCCCAACGAAGACCAAAGAAGATCACCTAAACTGCCAATTCGATCCCCGACACCTTTTTCTCCCCTCGATGCAAGGTTCGCGATCCGTCAATCGTCAAAATCCTAGTGGCGTTTCTTGCTCTTCCAAGTGCCGCCATATTGGTAATGTGCATTGTTGGGCTTCACTTCATTCAAGCAAGGTTCGCACACAAAGATCCAGTCGCCGTCCTTTTCGATACGAACTCGAAAAAGCGTTGGTTTCTCGACGTTGCATCGCGAACAGCATTTCGCCCGAATTCGCTTTACACGCATCTAATATCCTCGTTATTTTTTAGAAACGATGAAAAGGATGAGAAGCTTTATTCTTAATTGCCTGCTTTGCAGTCGACCAGCTTCTTTGAGTGTTCCAGTCACGTGCAAGACACGAGTGCAGACGCTGCTGCCTGTAAAGACAAAACGGCCAGTTGATGTTGGTCGGTCGAACCTTAGCCAGTCGATCAACTCACCGAGATCGGCAAGCGGTACCAGCGGTTCTGCAAGTAACCCTTGGCATTCCAAGGGACTCTGGCCGGCATGAAACCGCCCGCGGTATCGGTGGCACGTAAATAGAGCGCCTTGGTTTGGGGCGTCACCTTGACCCGAGCATTCCATAATTGCCAACAAAATTCACCCGTTTGTCCAATCGTCTTGGCAGGTTGCCAAGTCGCCCCGCCATCGCTGGAAATTTGGATTCGCTGCGCTCGCGCTCCGGGACGTCCCGTGGGTAGAACGTAGCCCGATACGTCAAGCATACCAGGCGGCACTTTGGCTTGTGGCTCAGGTGTCGCAATCGCTCCGTTGATTGGGTAGCGGTAGATCGGCCCCGACTCAGTCCAATCAATCGGGTCTGTTTTCTTGACAATTTTGTACGCCGTGGCCAGGTAATGATTCGGTGAAGGGCGTTCACTGACGACGATCTTACCCAACCATTTGACACTGCGAGCGCCGATATAACCTGGCACCACCGTTCGCAAAGGGTAACCATGATCCGGTGTCAACGCTTTGCCGTTCATCTGGTCAACCAACAAAGCTCCCGGTATCTCCCCCTGGGTCATCGCTTTCTCAATCGGTATCGAACCACCGAAAGGAATGACTCCCTTGGGCCGTTGAATCTGATCGAGACCCTCGAACCAAACATGTTTCGCACCCTCCATAACGCCCGCTTGCTTGAGCACATCGGCCAAGGCAAATCCAGACCAGCGGGCATTGCCAATCGCTCCCGCTTCCCACTGCACGCCGCCGACCTTGCTCTCTTCGTTGAATTCGATACGTCGATTACCGGCACACGTTAACGTTGCCGTCACTTCGCGGCGAGGCATTTGTTGTAGTTCTTTTAGCGTCAACGTCAGAGGCTTTCGAACCTTCCCCTCCACCGTCAACGCGTAACGGCCGAGATCGATGACCGGATTGGGAGCATGCGATCGGACATAAAAGTGCTTCACCGGGGTAATCCACGACTTCACCAAATCAGTGAGATTCGGTTCCCCGTTGCGAGGGTCCGTGGTGCGGAAAATCAGCTCTTTCCCCAAAGGGTCGATATCCTGCCCCCAGGCAATCCGAGGGACATGCAATCCTGTAATGGCAATAGCACCGCCAGCGATCAACAACTCACGACGGCTCAACTCAATCGACATCCGGTGGCTCTCCTCACACTCTCATTGCGCTAACAAGTCCTCATGACAGGCTGACCAACAGCCACACACCATCATAGTTTAAGAGACCTCCGGAAAACCACCATCCGTCGAGCTACTACCACACAAAGTATTAGATTTCAGACGCAACCGAACTCCGATTAGAGAAGGTCGAACTCGATGGTTCAGCAGGCCGCGATGAGAGGGTCACCAAGTTCTCTGATGAATCAATGACGAATTTCAATCATGGTTTAGGCAAATACTAGACAAGCTTGCTCGTATTGCCGTTTGCTCGCCCCACTTGAATGACCACGGAATCAAGCCTTGCAAGCAGGCGGGTTGACGAAACGGTTGTTTCACCGCGTCGGATTTGGCAAAACGCCGCCACCGTTGGTGCATGTTCCCCGAAACTATTGAAGACCTTCAAATCCAAAAATGAATACTACAATTTCGAAAACACAACCGTTCCCTTGTTTATCGCATCTTCAAAACAGGAACGTCTCCGTCTTAACGACTGGAAGGCTTATATAAAACAAGTTTAGCGACTCGATGTTTTTTAGAAATTCGGACAAAGACGTTTTGCGTAACAAGAGCTATTTCGCATTTTAAAGAATGTGAAGCTAAGAAGCTTCCGCGGGATAAATGACGGATTTGCCCTTAACGTCAGGTTGCCGCAAATTCGTTTGCAAAACAAATTTTTTCGTACAATTATGGTACGGAAGGAGCTAAGGTATCGGCCGCAACACCGTTGCCATTGAGAAGAAAATTGGCGGCTTCTTTTCAGCTGTAAAAGATAAATATCAGATTAAAAAACAAAGACCTTTCTGAACTTAGAAACGTGATTTCCGATGCCGGGCGCACGATGCTGCAAACGGTTTGAAATCGGAATCTGTGCTTCTTCAGTTGGGCTGATTATTTTGAACGGACACAGTTTTCAGGGACTTGTTCGCCGCGATCCTAGAGTGGATTGCGCGGTTGAAAAAAACGATGGACGGGAATCGCATGGCGGTTCTCAGAAACAGATCGAGCCAAAAATTGAAAACGTCACCAAGCGTTGGACATGACGTTTCGATATCGCTCAATTTCGGCATGGGATGGTCGCAGGCTCAACCCAAATGGGAATTCCCGACTTACTTATATTACAAACCCCCAAACTCTGAGGTAATAGAATGTTTGTTAAAAAGGCGTTTACCAAGTTCGTAGCGCTCACCATTTATTTTGTTTGCCTGGCAGGATTGCTACAGGCACAAGAAACGATTGATCGAACCGTCCTCCCGATACAAGAACCGGAGCGGCCGACATTTAGCGAATTGGACGTTCGCAACGTAGAAGAGAAACCGCCACTGTTTGCGGTTAAGGCGCCCGAGAAAGCGCCCAATGTCGTCATCGTGTTGATTGACGATATTGGATTCGGGGGGCCAAGCACGTTCGGCGGACCCATTAACACTCCAACGCTTGATCGGCTCGCACAGTCAGGTCTGCTGTTCAACAATTTTCACACAACCGCGCTGTGTTCACCAACCCGAGTGGCTCTCAAATGCGGACGCAATCACCACAGCGCCAATGCCGGTTCGATCATGGAAAGTTCGACGGGATTTCCAGGCAACACGGGTCAAGTGCCCAACAACATCGCGCCACTCGCCGAGATGCTGCGACTCAACGGCTACAGCACCGGTGCGTTTGGAAAGTGGCACGAGACTGCAGCTTGGGAAACAAGTGTATCCGGCCCCTTTGACAGGTGGCCGACTCGTCAAGGATTTGACAAGTTCTACGGCTTCATTGGTGGAGAGACCGATCAGTGGTACCCGTTAATCTACGACGGTCTCACCCGAGTCACTCCACCCGAAACAGAGGGCTACCATTTCACGACTGATATGACGAACCAGGCGATCGGTTGGATGAAAGCTCAACAGTCGATGACCCCGGATAAACCCTTTTTCTTGTACTTCGCAACCGGTGCCGTTCATGCGCCTCACCACGTTCCCCGAAAATGGGCAGACAAGTACAAAGGCAAGTTTGATGGAGGCTGGGATAAAGTACGCTCTGAGTCGATTGCACGCCAGAAGAAAATGGGCGTGATTCCCGCCAACACCCAATTGGGACCCAAGCCGGAAGATATTCAGGACTGGGATAAATTATCCGCTGACGAACGCAGACTGTTCGCTCGACAAGCTGAAGTATTCTCCGGGTTCCTGGAGCAAACCGATTACGAGATCGGTCGGCTTGCGGAGGCCGTTGAGGAAATCGGCGAGATGGACAACACGCTATTCATCTACATTGCCGGCGACAATGGCACGAGTGCCGAAGGCGGATTCGTGGGTATGTATAACGAGATGACCTACTTCAACGGCGTGGAAGAAAAAGTGGAGGATCTCGTTCCTTTGATCGACGAATGGGGTGGTGACGAGACGTTCCCGCATATGGCTGCGGGTTGGGCGGTCGCATTCGACTCCCCGTTTTCATGGACCAAGCAAGTGGCCTCAGATTTCGGGGGTACACGCAATGGGATGATTATTCATTGGCCAAACGGCATTAAAGAAAGCGGTATGCGAAGTCAGTTTGGTCACGTGATTGATATCACGCCAACCATTCTAGAAGCGGCCGGCCTTCCGGAACCGAAAATCGTGAACGGGACACCTCAGAGACCGATTGAGGGAACCAGCCTGCTTTACACGTTTAACGATGCTGATGCGAAAGAGCGACACAACACTCAGTACTTTGAGATGTTTGGGAACCGCGCGATTTATCATGATGGCTGGCTGGCACGTACCCTTCACCGGGCACCGTGGGAAACAGCCAATTTGCCGCCACTGGAAACGGACGTTTGGGATCTTTACAACGTAAAGGAAGACTTCAGCCTTACTAATAACGTTGCCAAGGAACACCCGGAAAAGCTTGCCAAGCTCGAAGCCTTGTTCATGAGCGAAGCGGAGAAGTACAACGTGTTGCCGATTGACGACCGTGTCATCGCAAGGATGAATCCTGCCATCGCCGGTCGTCCGGACCTCTTGGGCGATCGCACTTCGCTAACGCTCTATGAAGGCATGGACGGCATGCTGGAAAATACGTTTATGAACGTGAAAAATCGCTCCAAGAAAATTACAGCCGAGATCGAAGTCCCCGAGGGAGGAGCCAACGGTGTGCTGCTGGCTCAGGGCGGGCGTTTTGGTGGCTGGTGCCTGTACATGAAGGAAGGCAAGCCAGTCTACACCTATAACTACCTCGGCCTCGAACGTTTCACGGTCGCCTCTCCCGAGGCAATCCCAGCCGGCGCGGCAGAGGTCGTGATGGACTTTGCATACGAAGGCAAGAATAAAGATGACCTTGGCAAAGGTGGAAAAGTCACGATCTCAGTAAACGGTGAAGTTGTAGCCGAAGGTCGAGTCGAAAAGACACAGCCACTTATCTTCTCCGCGGATGAGACGGCCGATGTTGGTCTCGATAATCAGACGCCTGTGGCAGAGGACCTTGGCGTCGGCCGCGATGCGACACGTTTTAACGGCAACATCAAGAAAATCACGCTCGATGTCAAAGATGTGAACTGATTTTCATTGACGCTAATTAAAAACCTGACCAATGGTTTGGCAACACGAAAAGGCCCGGGAATAATCTTCTCGGGCCTTTTTTGCGTTTGAATCTCTCCCTTTTTTCCTTGGCTCTCGTTTGAACCAAACCACCAAGATCGATTTCGTCTTACCAAGCTGCCCGCATTTCTTTGCCTATTGGTGGTGTAAGTGAATACCAACGATGAATCAGGTTCAGCAACTTAACGTCACCGAATGAGGCAATAAAACGAATCGTGATTTCATGTCCACCGACGAC
>JAAEPL010000660.1 GCA_024232675.1 Planctomycetaceae bacterium | reverse complement strand
GATAGATGGCTTTAAGTACGCTTTTTTTGCTAGATGGGATAGTGAGGACGCTTGTTATGATGGGGATTGTTCAGCTTGGAGATGGAGGGATTTAAAGCTAACGGGCCACAACATACACGACAGAGGATAGAGGGATGAGTGTAGCGAGTATTTTTCCTGCTAATGACTTTGATACGGTCTTAGAATCTGCAAGAGGTGAATTAGAGTGCGGTTTAGTGATCGGATATAACAAGGACGGATTCTTAACTAGCTTTGGCGGCGGCATGAGTGGAGGCAGACAGCCTACCGCAGCATTTTGGCTATACATGCTTAAGCAGTTTGAGATTGACTTAATGAATGGGGTTTATAGTGATGAATAGAGTTATGGGTTTTAAAGTATATACAGTCCACGACTGGTTTGATGTAGAGCGACTATGTCCTGATGACGTTAAGCACTACAAAACAAAAGAATTGCTTGTTGATTATGACTCTTACGCAAAGTTAGAAGCAGAGCGCGATGCTTTAAAAT
>JAAEPL010000659.1 GCA_024232675.1 Planctomycetaceae bacterium | reverse complement strand
AGGCACCCTAAAAAATAATTTTTTCGATAATTAGCGTGATTTAGCCGCTCGAGTCAAACGGCTGTTTGGTTGCCGCGCTTTACACGGTTTTACGCACGTTTCTATTACTCACGGCCTCCTTTTGCGTCGGGTTTATTTCGTTCCGCGAATCCTTGCAGCAAATTAGGGTCTGCGAAGCCTCGGGATTGACGCCCTTATTCTACGAAAAGCGCACCTCGTTGCGGGAGAAATAGGCGGCCTTGTTCTCGCGGGAATGATAAGTGCGGGATGGGGGCTTAAGTTGGGTGACGTCTTCAGGCTGATAATGTTGCCAAACGGCTTTTCGTGGGAGAAAAGGGCGGTCGGTCAAATAATCGAATTTTGGACTGAATTCAAGCATTACATGGATGCCCCCTCGCGCGAGGTCGCGTTAGGATATTCACGAGTCCTCGAAAAAGCTGCCAGATGATATAGGACACCGCCGGCGGTACGGTCGCGGCACATGTATCCCCTATAGGTACTTGAAGGTTATTCAGGATGGAAACGACTCACGAGCAACTTCGTCGCCAGGCGATCCAGTTTTTGCGCGGTTTACAGCAAGCTGGTGTGACGGATCTCCCCGCAGAAACGGCACGAAGTTTAGGGGCTTTTCTTGCCGAACCCCCCAGTGAATCAGTCGGCGAAGAGCGGGCAAAGTTTAGTCCTGCTGAAGAAGCGGGCCCAGAAAAACCTGCTGCGACTCGCGAGTCCCAGGCGGACGCCCCTGCCGATGCTCCGAGAAGCGAAAAAAACGTGGATTCTTTCAGTCTCAGCGATCCCTACGGGCCGCCTTCGGCCCTCCCCGCAAGACGTGCTGCCCTCGACTTATTGAACCAGCAGGTGGCTGCATGCGATCGCTGTAGCGAACTATCCAGTTGTCGAACGCAAACCGTGTTTGGCACGGGAAATCCGCTTCCGCGACTTGCCTTTTATGGCGAGGGGCCCGGTGCAGATGAGGATAGACAGGGAGAACCCTTCGTTGGGCGGGCTGGGGAATTGCTCAACAAGATCATCCAAGCCTGCAAAATGAAACGCGAAGATGTCTACATCTTCAACACAGTCAAATGCCGCCCACCTGGAAATCGGAACCCTCGCGAGGAGGAGATTTCCAATTGCTGGCAGTACAGCGAGCAGCAACTTGAGGTCTTACAGCCGGAGTTTATTTGTTGTTTGGGTTCAGTAGCCGCCCGTACTTTGCTGAAAACCACGGAAAGTGTCGGCCGATTACGCGGGAAATTTCACCAGTACCGGGGCAGTCGTGTCATTGTGACGTATCATCCGGCCTACCTCCTACGGACGCCTGAGGCGAAAGCCAAGACGTGGGACGACATGAAAATGTTGATGGCAGCGATGGGAATCGAGCTCTAGGGTCACCCACTCATCCCTACAACCGGTATTTTGTTTCCAAACGTCCTTAAGATCATGGCGTTTTCCGCCTTTAGGCCCCCTTGAGCTTCCCCAGTTTCCAAGGAAATCAGTAGGAATAGGTTAGCGATTAACACCAGAACATGGATTTATTGGGTTTTTCGGACCTCTGGGAAAAAGCAGGCTACGTACCCCGCCCTTTTCCGATATTTTCTTGCCGGCCCAGTTTATCGCAATTACTATGGGGTGGTATTAATGCATTGATCGCAGCCACAGGGGCGGTTCGCGGTCGCGGTGGAAATCTACCACCTACTTTTGCCGAATGATCGGCGTTTTTGGGAGGAACCAAATGACGAGTCGCATGATTCGTATCAAGTTATTTGCCATTCTAGCGGGACTTTGTGTCGTTACGGCTGGTCACTTCGCGCACGCACAAGTTAACGCATTTGTACCTGCCGGCGTCGAAATCGACACGGAAGGTGTGCTGCGTACGAGGCTTTATCCAGATCGCACTGGCGACCTGACAAGACAGCGTTACGAGGCGGCAAAAAATACGCTTCCGAGCGATGTTATTCAAAGTAGTGACCTCAGAAAGGTCTCACTTAATCGGCTGGAAAAAGCCATCGCCGCCAAACTGGATTCCGGTGAGGGCTTGAACGATGTAATGCGTAATCTGGCCGGTCTGACAAAGATCACCCACGTCTTCTATTATCCAGAAACGAAGGACATCGTCATCGCGGGTCCTGCCGAAGGGTTCTTCCAAGACCTATCGGGCCGTTGGATTGGCATGGAGACAGGCCAAGCTGTTATGCAACTCGAAGATCTGGTTGTCTCCTTGCGAGCCTTTGCACCTGAGCAAAAATCCACGAGCACCATTGGCTGCTCAATTGATCCCACTCAAGAGGGTCTTGCGAATTTTCAAGCAGCGGTCAACGAGTTAGCAGCGAAGACGCAAAGCAACGAAATTATGATCTCGGGTAATGAGAACATGATTGTGGATACGCTGAGGAATTCGCTGGGCAAGCAAGTTGTCACGATTCGCGGCGTGCCCACCGATTCGCACTTTGGCCAAGTATTGGTCGAGGCTGACTACCGAATGAAAATGATCGGCTTGGGACTTGAAGATCCCGGCGTCGATATTCCAAGTTGGGCAGAAAAGGTGAAACCTCGCAGCGTCGCCAAAAACGCTTTATTGCGTTGGTACTTTGAGCCAAATTACGAACGGATTAGTGTCAGCGAAGATAACTTCGCGATGCAAATGATCGGTGACGGCATTAAATTGATTGGCGCTGATGAGCGTGTTGCCAGCGACGGAACAAGAAGCAATGCTCGTCGTGGCGATCAAGCCAGCAAAAACTTCACACGTAATTTCACGAAGAAGTACGATCAGTTAGCCGAGCGTTCACCTGTTTTCGGCCAGCTCCGTAACTTGATGGATATGGCCATTGTCGCGGCATTCATCAAAGAGATGGATTACTACGGCGAAGCTGGTTGGGACATGCCATTGCTGACCAACGAGTCCTTGTTGGCCACCGAAACCTATGCCACACCATCTCACGTTGAGCCTTTGGTAAACGGTATGTGGAAGGGTGGACAATTCGCTGCCCCGATTGGTGGCGGTGTGAACATTCAACCGCAACGAGCACTCACGGTTGATAACCTCAAGGTGGATGAATCCGGAAACGCTAATCAAGTGAAAGCATCTATTAAACTTGACGGCTTGGCTGATGACCAATGGTGGTGGGACTAGATATTTCTCACTGTTATCGAACACCAAACCCGATCCTTGTGATCGGGTTTTTTTTTGCCAACGCATCACCAGACCCCAGTTCGTTGCGTGCGGGCAAGTGGCCGCCGCAAGCATTCCGTGAATGATTTTGAATCGAGTTTGCTCAATCTGCAGCGGGGAGCTCGCCATGTTGGGTCCGGCAAGGCGACCGGCTTCTTCTCTGTCGCGGTGGCGGCGATCTTGAGTACGCCATGGTTCCTAAAGCCTGGCTTCTGGCAACAGAGTCCAAGCCGACGATAGGAAATCTCAATTAGTATCGCAGATGACAATGTCAGAAATACGCGCTTTTCTCCCGTCAGCCGCGGTCCCGTGTTGCAAACGCTATTTCATGCTTGACATGGGCTTTGATAATTCAAAAATCACGTTGTTGCCACTTCTTCGTTCGCATGTCTAGAATTGGGCGGCGGCCTCGTGTCCATCTTGAATCTTCATTGAGTCGGATTTTTGTTTACCTGCTTCTTTTATCCACCGTCATTCGCGTTTAAGGCGGCTGTTTTTTTGGCCTGTATAATCGGCCCGCAGGTTTTGCAGGCGCAGGGTATGAAGGTTCCCTACCGCGACTTGCCACGGAGTCTTGTACCGACCCCCGAGCAATTGCTGGAGAAACTTTCTGGACTGCAGGGTGTGAACTTGCCCAAAAGCGCCACCCAAAAGCTGATGGATTTGGGAGAAAAAATGTTGTCCGGTATGGACGACCAACAGAAAGAGTATTTGCGAGGACTCGCGGAGGAAGTTCAGCGGGGTAAAAATCCACCCTTGCCGCCCGAATTGCGGGAGTTGGCTAAAAAACTGCAACGCAGCATGCTGCCCGAGGATGCGGGGATCAACCTTAAGGATATTCTTCGGGAGCTTCCTGATGATCCCAAGCAACCGTTAAGCAATTCGAGTCAGCGCAATTCGGCAGCTAATCAAGGCTCGAGGATGAAATCGAATCCGAAAAGCTCGCCCCAACCAAGAACTCAACCAACGGTTCCACCAATTTTTGATACCGCTCCCGTTTTTGATGAGGGGGATGCTGAGCAAATTGTGAATCGTTTGGAGGAGACGATTTCGCAACTACCTGAAGATGAGGTTTTCAAGCCTGAATCGGATTGGTTTCAATCATCGCCAGATGAAGAGATCGAAACCTCTGCTGGAAACGCCGAAAGTGTCGGGAATCGATTTGATCGCATGATCATGGAGGCTGTTCAGAATCAAATGAGTGACGCCGGGGAGTCGAGCTCACCGCTGGCCGATTCGGTCGGTGATTTGTTTGGTGGACTGGTTGACCATGTTCATGGGCGATTGAACGAGCGAGATTGGGGGCCTGAGAGTCGAAGGAGGCAAGAAACTGGGATGGGAGCGACTGCGTCTTCGCCGCGAAGTTGGCTCAGCCAAGGGGGGCTCTCGAGTTCTTGGGATGCGGTGAGTAATGGCGGGAGTGGTAAGATCTTCGTTTGGCTGGGGTGGTTGCTGTTCGTGATTGCCTTTCTAGTTTTGGCGGTCTGGTGGATTGGCCGTACGGTAACGTTGCAGAAATTGCGTGAACGGGTTTCGCCACTATCATTTGGGCGGAAATCCAAAATCCAAAATTCACCAGATTTCGTCCGTGCCGTGGACCGATTTTTGTTGCAGCGGTACGGCAAGCCTTCCAGTTGGTGGCACGCAGGCCGTGCCGAAGTCGCACTGAACGCTGAGTCTCCTAACATGCAATCCAGCATCCACCATCTAGTGCAATGTTACGAGTATGCCCGCTATTCGGAAGTGGGACAAACGTTGTCGGTGCAAGACATCAGCAAGTGTCGAGAGACCTTAAATCAATTGGCGACTCGCCCACGTCCCGAAATCTCGTCGCAGGGAAACGATGTATCGAATTAGGTTTTTGCTGCCGCTGATAATTGTGTTTGCCTGGCCTGCCTCCATGGCATTCAGTCAAACGTCCACGCGTGAATTGTCGGACGGGCAATGGGCTGAAGGCTACAACGGCTTTGCCCTGATTTGCCGTAGTTTGGGATTGGAGCCCCAAACGAATATTCGGTGGCAGCAAGATTTAGAACCGACAGATTCCATTATCGTTGTGCTGGGGACACGCTGGCCTAGTAGCCGGCAAAATGCCAGCTTGAGCCGCTTCATACGTAAAGGTGGAGCTGTCTTATTCGCCTCGGATGCAAAGACGGTTGGGTATTTTTTCTCGCGAGATTTGCGTGTGGATTCCCCCCGAGGGTTTATGCAGACCAATGATCCGAAAAATCAATTTAACCAATTTGCCGATTGCCCCGTCGTGACCGAATTTCCTACGAATCACCCGGTGACGCGAGACCTGCAAACGGTGGTAACCAATCGTACGGGCGGCCTCACTTTCGAAGGTTCCAGTTGGCAGGCCATTGCCACTTTGCCTCCGATGAGTAATCGCAATAATATCTATCACTTCCTAGCCGTCCCCAAGAATTCAGATAGCCGGGTCGTGGTTTGCTCCGATCCAAGCGTGTTTAGTAACCAGATGGTGTTTCAGGGTGACAACGCACGTCTGGCATTGCAGATAATGCACTGGTTAAAACAGGGTAAGCGAAGCCAATTGGTAATCTTGGACTACGGTCGTGAGATTAGCCCAGAAGATCCACAGGAGGTTGATGTGGATTTTCCAGCACCCAGCCCCGAAGATGTATGGGATGCAATTCAGAAACTGCCTCCCGAGATGTTGTTAGGTTTTGGTAACGAGATTGCTGCTCTGGTGGAGGATGAAAATTTAGTGAACGAGTTGATGTCTGAGTCACTCAGTGATGTGGAAGATTTTTACATCATTCGGTTTCTGATATTCACGGCTACTTTTCTGTTGGCAGGATTCGTATTTTATCGTTACATGAATAGTGAAAGTACGTTGCAAGATGTGGTAGGGATCGACACGATTTCGGGTGCGGGGCGGCGAGTCGCACAGAACCAGGGATCCCGCGATCGTTTGCAGGCGGCGCGAACGTTAGTGACAAATTTTTATCAGTCGATTTCATCGGATCGCAGTGAGGGCTTTGCTGAGTTTCCCACAAACATCAAACTGGTAAATTGTGGCAATCCCGACGGAATAAAACAAAGCATGCGGAAAACGCGAAAATTGCTAAATGTCTCGATGTATCGGAAGTGGACCCCATCACGATTGGAACAGTTGCAGGTCGATCTGGATGCTTGGAAACATCTGCACGATCAAGGGCAATTAATTTTCTTACCAAACCAAGACAAAGTGACTTCGGTCAATACGCACTAGCGTGAGACTGAAGAGAACGACAAACCCAACTGAGGCGTCAGTGAACGAACCTATTCAAATCCATGAAATTGCCAAAGATGCCGGACGACTCGGGCGTGACATTGCTTCCATGCTGTCCGGCACGCTGGTTGACTT
>JAAEPL010000658.1 GCA_024232675.1 Planctomycetaceae bacterium | reverse complement strand
TCCGATCCATGAAGTGACCGGGATCCATAGGATATCACGCGGGTCTTGAAATCGCCGTTCTCCGTTTCTTGAATTTGGTGTAGGATGCCAGCAATCGCGACGGCGCTTGCGTCTGTGTCCAGCACGTAAAGTCCTTCGTCCGATGGTAGGGCGAGTACTGGCGCGGTCGTGAAGGCCTGCTTGAGTTCTTCAAAAGCATACTCAGCATCCTCGTTCCATTCGAATTCGATCCATTTTCGGTCCAGAGCCGTAAGCGGACTAACTATATCGCTGAAATTTTTCACAAAATCGCGATAATAGTTAGCGAAACCGAGGAAGGATTTGAGCTCGGTTCGGTTCCGGGGTCGGGCCCAGGATTGTACCTTTTCAATTCCGGCCGGGTCGATGACTAGGCCGTCTTTGGTGATTAAACGTCCCAGGAATTTGACTTCTTTCTGAAAAAGTTGGCACTTCGCCGCCTTGAATTTCAATCCCGCAGCTCGGATGCAGGTGAATACTTCGCGTAGCCGCTCCAGATGTTGTCCGATAGTCTGGGTCGCGATCAGGATGTCATCAATATAACATAACACCAGGTTCCCGTAGCGTTTGGCGATTGGAGCCAAAACGTTCGCCATCAGCCGTTGAAAGGCAGCTGGAGCATTACATAACCCGAAGGGCATGAATTTCCACTGGTAGAATCCTCCTGGTACAACGAAGGCGGTATAAGGTCGAGACTTTTCTTCGATGGGTATTTGCCAGAAGGCTGACCCCATGTCCATGGACGAGAAATACTTCGCGTTCCCGATACTATCGATAGTATCAGTGATGTTGGGTAGAGGAAACGCGTCCTTCTGTGTAATGTCGTTGAGTTTTCGGTAATCGACACAAAATCGGTCTTCTCCGTTGGGTTTCTTCACCATGACAATTCCGGAGGCGAACGATGAGCGACTAGGTTCGATCAATCCCATTTCCAGAAGTATCTGAACTTGCTGGTCGGCTTTCAGGTGTCTTTCGGGTGTCATCCGTCGAGGTGCTTCCCGAAATTCTTTGGCGCCTTCGGTCAGGTCGATCGTATATTCACAAACGCGCGCTCGACCAATGTCCGTAGGATCCTGGCTAAACACGTCGGAGAATTCATCTAACAATTCTTCCAGTGCAAATTGTTCCTCAGGATCCAGTCCAGCGGCCTCGGCATTGTGTACAGGCCGGGTCAAGAAAGGTTTATCCGGT
>JAAEPL010000657.1 GCA_024232675.1 Planctomycetaceae bacterium | reverse complement strand
TGCCCGTTCGCTCAAGGAAATCCCCCGCGGCACCTATCATGTGCAGGCGTTATTCCACCAATACGAGACTTTCCAACGAAGCGACGGACACCGGGTAAAATTACCGATGGACCGCGGGGAAGGGCAGCGCTGGAATCGGGCACCCGGAAATCTCTACTCGACGCCGCGAGTGCTCGAAATCGACCCTGATTTGGAGCAAGCATTTGAAATTGTGCTGGACCAGGTCATTCCTCCCATCCAGCAACCGAACGACACAAAATACATCAAGCACATTCGTATCCAAAGTAAACTGCTTAGCGAATTCTGGGGGCGTCCCATGTACTTGGGAGCTCACGTACTGTTGCCAGAGGGATATGCCGAGCACCCCCAGCGACGCTACCCATTAGCGATCATGCACGGTCACTTTCCCGCCAATCTACGCGGCTTTCGACCCTCTCCTCCCAATCCCGATCTGAAACCAATATTTAGCAAACGCTTTAATCGAGAAGGTTACAACCTTACGGTGCAACAGGAAGCTCACGATTTTTATAAATTGTGGACCGGTCCCGATTTCCCGCGTGTGTTACTCGTTGAGATCCAACACCCCAACCCTTTTTATGACGATTCTTACGCCGTCAACTCAGCCAACTTGGGCCCCTATGGAGACGCCATCACCTACGAATTGATCCCCGAAATTGAAAAGCGTTTTCGTGGGATTGGTGAGGGTTGGGCGCGTTGTTTATACGGCGGTTCTACTGGTGGATGGGAAGCGCTTGCTGCCCAAATTTTTTATCCTTCGCAATACAACGGTTGCTACGCCGCTTGCCCCGACCCCATCGATTTCAATGCCTTCACCGTGGTTAACATTTACGAAAATGAAAATGCCTATTACGAAAAGGGCGCCTTCGGAATGGTCGAGCGGCCGGGAAGACGCAACACCTTGGGGCACATCGACTCCACGTTGAAAGATATGAACCATTTGGAATTGGTGCTGGGAACATCCAGCCGTTCCGGACAGCAGTGGGATATTTGGCAAGCCGTTTACTCTCCCTGCGGCGACGATGGTTACCCGGTGCCCATTTGGGATAAGCTGAGCGGTAAGATTGATCCCAATGTCGCAGAGCACTGGCGGGAAAATTATGATTTAACGCACATCATGAGACGGGACTGGGAAACGCTAGGGCCTCAATTGCAGGGGAAAATCCATATCTATGTCGGCGACATGGATAATTATTATTTGAATAACGCGGTTTATCTGACCGAATCATTTCTAAACCAGGCAAAACCAGCCTACCGCGGCGAAGTCGCTTATGGTGATCGGGACGAACATTGCTGGAATGGAGATCCTGACCAACCCAACGCAATTTCCCGCCTGCGTTACCACCGCATGTACATTCCGAAATTTATCCAACGCATTAAGGAACATCCTCCCACGGGTGACGGCAAAGCATCGTGGGATCAATGGATGAAGCAGCAGCCATGAACGAACAAGAATTTATCGAGCACTACCCAGCCACCGTCGACATTCCCGTGCAATGGGGCGAGCAAGATGGATTTGGGCACATCAACAACGCGGTTTTCATCCGTTGGCTGGAAGCCTCGCGAATCCAACTCATGAGTAAACTGGGCGTGGAACTAACCACGCATGGCGTGGGTCCCATTTTGGCTGCCGTGAGCTGTAACTTCCGTCTCCAAGTGAAATTTCCGGACACCGTCATTTCGGGTGCCAGAATCACTCGTATGGGTCGTTCCAGCATGGGCATCGAGCATGCGGTTTGGAGTAAAGCCCAAGGTGCGGTCGCTGCCGACGGAGATTCCACCGTGGTTCTATTTGACTACGATCAGCAACAAAGCAGTCCGCTTTCAGAGTCACTACGGGCATTGATTGCCGAATGGCATCCGGCCTTAAAAGCCTGAATGAGTGAAGTGGCGGCAAGGCATGCCCTCCGCCCATTTATCGACGGTCGCTATTCTGCGGCCGCGGTTGAGTTTTGCGATGACTCGTCGGAGTTAACCAAACAGGTAATCGCATCGACCAAAGCGACGTCATACTTCGGCAGCACGGTCCGCAAATCCAATAATAACTGATCTTGGTTGATGCGACCGAAAATGGACGGCGTCCCCATTCTCAATTTTTGGGACAACTCATCGACAGATATGGCTGCTGGTTTGATACCCACACACCAAGTTGCAATGTATTGCTCGGGTAAAGTCCCGCCTCCCAATGTCGATGAACCCGCAACTGGTTTTGCGGACTCCACACACGGGGCCGCGGCAATTTGTTCGGAAAGCCTTGCCGCTCTCAATTTCAAATTCGCCTCGGACGTCGACAACATGGCCAAGAGTGGCACTTTTCGGTTCGCGCTTTCCGGGTCGCGATACATGCGAAGCGTTGCAGCCAGTCCAGCCAGAGTCATTTTGTCGACCCGCATCGCTCTCGTCATGGGATGTTTTTTAATTTTCTGAATCCAATGATCCTGACCCACGATGATGCCGCATTGCGGTCCTCCCACTAATTTATCGCCACTAAACAAGACGACATCCGCGCCTTGTTGCACGCTTTCACAGACAAGCGGTTCGTCGTCGAGACCATAGGCCGCAAAATCGACCAAGGCTCCGGATCCGACATCGTCGATAACAGGCAGATTGTGTTTTCGTGCCAATTTGACCAATTCATCGAGCGGCACCGTTTCGGTGAAGCCTACCACGCGATAGTTACTGGGGTGCACCCGCAGAATCGCTCCGGTGTTTTCGTTGATCGCGCTTTCGTAATCGCTCAGGCGAGTTTTGTTGGTCGTGCCCACTTCTTTTAATTTCGCACGGCTGCATTCCATCACGTCCGGCAGGCGGTAACTGCCACCGATTTCCACAAGCTGACCGCGTGAGACAATGACCTCTTTACCGGTAGCCATCGCCGACAGAGCCAACATCGTGGCGGCTGCGTTATTGTTAACGACCGTCGCCGAGGGAGCCCCTGTCAGTTGACAAAGTAATTTCTTAACCGCCAAATCTCGTTGACTGCGTTTCCCTGTCGTCAGATCAATTTCCACACTGGCGTAGCCCTGTGCCATGGCAGTGATTTCATCAATCGCCTCATCCGCAAGGGGAGCGCGGCCTAAACCGGTATGCAGAATCACCCCCGTCGCGTTGATGACCGATCGAAGATGAGGTTGTTCTTCCCCGGAAATCCAATTCGCAATCTTCTCCGCCAATTCCTGAGGCGTCGGAATTTGCACTTCCTCTGTGGCAGCGGAAATCTGGTCGCGAAGGTGATCGAGAAATGTTCTTACGCCGCCCACGACAACATTGTGGTTAGCCGAGTCTACCAGTGATTTAAGCTGAGGACTTTCCAACAGTTGGTTGACGGAGGGTAGACCGCGAAAGGGATTACTTACATTCGGCATTTTGGGCAACTCCAAGGTTTATTTCGTGGCAGCCATTATGATGGCCATCAAGTGTCGGCAGCTCAAGCGGTATCCCCATAACCAGATTCATCGCTCGCGATGTTGTGGGGGTCAATCCCCGGGCCGTTTCATCGGCGTGTCAGCCGCCCGTCGAAACGAAGCACGGTCAGGTTTGGCTGGGTGAGTCGGGTGTCGCCACATTTTCGATAGAATCACGCGTGACCGGAATATCATGCCCCACCGGTCGGTCGGCGGGAGCGGGAACATCTAACGGGTTGGCCGCTGTCTGCACTTGCCGCTGCGCGTCTATTTCCATTTGGCGGACACGAGCTTCCATTTCTTTGCCAGGTTTGAAAGTGACAACAAACTTTTCTGGCACGTCGACTTTCTCGCCCGTCCGCGGATTACGAGCTTTCCGAGCCGCGCGCTTTTTGACTTCAAACACACCAAAATTGCGTAACTCAATCCGCCCATCAGTGACCAACGTCTCCACGATCGCGTCGAAGGTGCGTTGGACGATGTCCTTGGTCTGCAACTGCGTGAGGCCAATCTCTTCAGAAATTGTCTTGACGATTTCCTTTTTCGTCATCTTTCGCCTTGTAGGTATGTGTTCCATTTCTCTGAGATCAAAAATCGTCACAAGTGTAGTAATGGCAATGATTAGAGTCAATGTCAAAGCGTGTAAGCCGCGCCTGCATCGACCGGTTCATTTTACACAAACCACTACCCGCAAACACTTTAGAACTCAGAGCCTGACAAAAAAACAGGGTTTTTGCCGCAAACCATTGTAAGCAATACACTTACGTAGACATTACGGGACTTTGAGATCGAGCGAACATTGACGCCTATTGTTACGTGCGGCGGCTCAATATGTTCATTAAGAGAAGCTAAATCTTCATTACCTTGCGTTGCGCCTCGATCTGCTCCAACGAATAGAGTTTTCCCTGCCCGCTGCCAGGGCAACTTTCGCAGGTCTCTTCCCAGGCCTGAGGATTTTTTAGGTTAGAGTCCCAAAAGGGCCATGTCTTGCATTGTCGCGGACGATGTTGGTAAACGGCACACTTTCGGGTGCCATTATCAAAGAAGACACAGTCGCCGTTGGGAAACTCGACAAGGCTTTTACGGATCCCAATCTTTCGCACGTATTTGTCTTCAAACTGCTCGACGTCATCAAATCCCAGCGCGGCAGCTAAAGCAGTGATTTCCTGTTTATTAACCCACACGTACCCTGGCGCACCCGTACAACAATCGCCGCAACCCGAACACTTGAATTTTAAGCCATCCGCGTACCACGGCTGTTCCGCATTTTCCGTCATCTAAGATTATCCTCCGATTTGATACATGGCCCGCTGCGGTTTCTTAAAGTCGCTGCTGCCGATCCCGTGAGCCGCTTTTTTGTTTTTAACGCACTCCAATATAGTCTGTTGGATGCGCTGGTCCGTAGCTTCACTTCGCAACAGCGAGCGCAAATCCCACTCCTCCTGCGAGAACAGACAATTGCGAATCTTTCCATCCGCCGTGAGCCGAAGCCGATTACAAGCTTGGCAAAAAGGTTGGGACACGGAATTAATAAACCCGATGGAGCCATCGTGTTCCGCCAACCGAAAATCGCTGGCAGGCTGCGCCGGATCACTGCGTTTTACCGGCACCAATGGACCCATATCTTGCTCGATAATATCACGGATCTTGGCCCCCGTTAAAACGTCTTCATCAGACCATCGCCCAGAAGAATTCAGAGGCATGAACTCTATAAACCGCAATTTCAAGGCGTGCTCAAGGCAAAACCGCGCGAGCGGGATGATCTGCGATTCAATCAAGCCTTTGACGGCTACAGCATTCAGCCGAATTTCCGTGAACCCCGCCTGCTGGGCAGCCTGAATACCGCGCATCACATCTTGAAGATTATCCCGTCGCGTAATCTCTTTGAATTGCTGAGAGTCCAAGGTATCGAGACTGATATTGATACGATGCAGGCCCGCAGACCGTAACTCCACAGCGGATCGCTCCAAGAGAATAGCATTGGTGGTCATCGCGATCTCCTGGATCTCAGGTATCCGCGAAAGTTGCCGCACCAATTCCGGCAGATCACGGCGGACCAAGGGTTCTCCCCCCGTGAGTCGCAATTTTGTGATCCCCAGTTGGCAAAAGATTTTGGTGGCGCGAGTTAATTCTTCAAAGGAAAGTACTTCGGGCCTTGGCAAAAATTCAATTTGCTCGCTCGGCATGCAGTAAAAGCAACGAATATTACAGCGATCGGTGACGCTGAGTCGCAGCGAGGTATGACTGCGGCCAAATGTGTCCAACAGTTTCACGAGGTCGCCCCCGGATTGAGAGGATGAACCCAAGTGGAATCGCCCTGTTGATTAATCTCTTGCTTCCAAACCGGTACGACTTGCTTGAGACGATCAATTAACCAAGGCCCCGCTTCAAAAGCAGGTTGCCGGTGGCCACTGCTGACCGCTACGGCGATACTCGTCTCGCCCACTGGAACACAACCCAAGCGATGGATGATACAAACTCCTAACAGAGGCCACTTTTCCATGGCCTGATCATGTAATTGCTGCATTTGTTTGAGAGCCATCTCCTGATAACACTCATATTTCAATTCACGGGTCTCTTGATCACCCGTCCACTGGCGAGTGGTACCCAAGAAAAGCAGGTTCGCACCGGCATTGCAGTGAGCCACCGCGTCGATCGCTTGCTCTGCTTGAATAGGTTGTTCCGTGAGTTTAATCATCAATCAAAACCTGAATCCGAAAATCATGGCTGCCAATCTGCGTCATCAATTCAACCTCCGCTGACGGGTGGAATCACGCCCACCTCGCAACCTTCCTTTAAAACCGTACTGTCGTCACTGTACTCTTGGTCAACCGAGATCACACAATGGTCCATTAAATCAGTTATGTTCGGGTGTTTTTGGAGCAACGCTTGCCGCAAATCGGCGACAGTTGCGGGTGCGTGCAAATCGATTTCGAGGCGTTCGCGACCCAGCACTTCCTTCACGGCGGCAAACACGATCACATTAATTTTCATGATATTACCAACGGTTCACTGCGACGGTCAAACAGGTTATCCAACTCGGGCATCAGCCCATAGGCAGCAGCGAGAATTTTCACTGGATGCAAAGTCGGTTTGACTGTCCCTTGTTCCATTTGAATTTTACAAGTGCTGCATTCGGTCACGCCGGCCATGATGTGCGGTTTGCGAACCGCGTTGATTAAGCCCAAACCAACCCGCAGACTTCGTCGATAATTGGGCCGAATCAAACCATACATCCCGGCCATCCCCGAACACCCCTTTTCGATTCGTTCCACTTTGAGGCCCGGGATCAATTCCAATAATTTCATTCCGGCCAAGGCAGAACTCAAGGCCCGTTGATGACAGGGAAGATGGTAACCGACGGTGTAATTCAAAGGACTAAAGTCCAATTCCAAATCACCTTTTTCGTGCAATTGCCACAGGAAATTACTGATGTCCGTGCAATTTTCGGAGACAATTTCAGCGTCGGGTTCATCCACAAAATTCAGGTACTCGTGCTTCAAAGCCAACGCCGCCGACGGTTCCGAGGTAATAATATGGCAGCCTTGCCGCACCCCTTCTGCGAGAATCTCGATATTCCTCGCTGCAATCTTCCGCGCCTTATCGACGACACCGGCCGAAATCATCGACATGCCAGAAATCTGCTGGTTGGGTGGCACAAAGATTTCATAGCCATTGTGCTTGAGAACCGCACAGGTCGCTTGAGCTAACTCAACATCATTCCAATTTGCAAAAGCGTCCACAAAATACAGGACTTTGCGATCGCGATTTTTAGTGGGCGTCGTCATTTTTTTACGCGCCGCCCATTTCAAAAAAGAACGATTGGAAAATCGTGGCAACTTACGAGCCTGAGCAATTCCGAAAAGTCGATCGAGAACCCAGCGGATCAATCGATTTCCAATCATCCAGTTCGTCAGGTGGGGCGTTCGTCCGGCAGTCGCATAGAGCACATCCAAACGTGTCAGAATCCATTCCGACATGCTCAATCCATTGACCGCAATGTGTTGAGCCTTGGCTTCGATCATCAGTTTGGGAATATCTACATTAGCCGGGCAATCCAAGCGGCACTGGTGGCAGTTGACACAAAGATTGGCAATCTCTTTTAATTCCGTTGAATTCAATTGCTGTTGGTCGATGTTCCCATTCACAAAATCACGCATCAAATTGGCCTTACTCCTAGGAGAGGCTTCCTCGCGCGGACTAAGTCGGTAAATGGGACACATCCGTTCCAGTGGCGACGACGTCTTACACCGAGCACAACCATTGCAATTCGCGGAAGTGGTTGCCAACTCTTCCAAACTCCAATCCAGCTGGGGTTCGATGACCGGTAACTTGGCCACCTTCCGCGGATTCTTCCTGCCCGCCGGAGGTGTGATGGAATCATCCAACTCCGTTGGCGTTCCCGACGTTTGCACATCAGCGTTCGCTGAGATTGCTGACGTCTCATCCGCTAACTCGACGCGATTGTCGCGCAAAATGGAATAGATATCATGCGGTGGCGAATCCACGATTTTCCCCGGATTTAAAAT
>JAAEPL010000656.1 GCA_024232675.1 Planctomycetaceae bacterium | reverse complement strand
AGACGGAAGCGGTGGTGTTGCCCATGCATCCTGATCGCTACTCGTTAAAATTGAAACCGGATAGCGATTACTTGATTCAGGTAGCCATCTGCAGTGCGGGTTTTGAAATTCCTGTCGGTGAAATTGCGGTCGCACGCATCAGCCGCTTTCAGGAACGTTTAGAGCAGTTAAAAAAACGCATGGTTGCCGGAAAGAAATCTTCACCGCCCTGGCACGCCAGCGCCGCAGCGACGGTGCGGCAACAAATGCAGGCTTTGGAGCAGTGGGCCGGCCCCAATGATTTGGAAACCTTGTTAAGTGCCCAGCAAGAATTGCAACGCTTGGAGAGAATTGCTGAGGTGGCCACGCGTGCTGATTGGTTATTTGCCAGTTTGACGGAAAATGATCAGCAGTCGGGGAATCGTCGACTATGGGTGAAGTGGATGGGTGCGAAGCGTAAGTCCGCCAAGTTGCGGATTGCCATCCCAGCGGGATTGGAGGGCCGGGACAAACGGGTCCCCTGTGTCATTGCGCTGCACGGTGCAGGTGGCAGTGAGAACATGTTTCTGGATACCTATGGAGATGGCAAGATTGCAGACCTCTGTGAAAAACGGGGCTGGATTTTAGTCGCGCCGAGGATTGGTTTAGGCGGAATCGGTTTGCCGATGCAGGAGGTAATCAAGCAACTTGAGGAAGTGTTACCCATCGATTCCGAGCAGGTCGCTGTGGTTGGACATTCCATGGGAGCCGCTTACAGCATGCAGTTGGTCAACGAAGCGCAAAATGCACAATCCGGTTTTCAGTATCAAGCCGTGGCTGCGGTGGGCGGTGGCCGCCCGACTAAGATTGCCAATCGGGATGCCCAAGCATTACAAACTCAGTTTTTTGTGGCTGCGGGAAGCAACGATTTCGGTCGCGGCGGCGCGTTCGGGCTACACAATGCGTTAGAACGTCAAGCCGTGGAATCGACGTGGCAGGAGTACGCAGAGACTGAGCATCTGGGAATCGTTCAAATTTGCTTAGAAGATGTCTTTGAGTTTTTTGACGCGGCATTGAGTACAAAAAAATAGTCTGTCCAGTTGAAAGAGCACAGAAATACCTAGCCTGTGTTGTCTGACATGGCGGTGGCTTGCCGGATTTCCATTTCGTGAAATGATTGGGGCCAGTCCGCTTTTTTCCTTTCGAAAGTCTGTTGATGCCGCTTCGCCCCCGCACTTCGCGCGAACGATTTGCCGAGTTCCTGGAACGTTTTCGCAGCGGATACTATTCAGGGATGCATGGTGCCGAAAAGGCACCCGAAAGTGTCGCCAAGACTCCCCACAAGAAACTGAATCCTGAGCAACGCGAGAAGCGTCGCGACTATTTAAGACAATATGCTCGAGAGTTGTGGCCGCACTGGAAGATGGTAGCCACCTTGTTGGTGTTGTCGTTGTTGGTCGCCGGCCTGGACCTGATTCAGCCGCTTTTTCTGCGGTATATCATCGATAAAATTCTTTTGGTTGATGGTTCGGTGGAATCCAAATTAACCGCCTTGCACACCATCGGCATGATCTACCTCGGTGTCGTGATCGTCAGTCAGTCCTTGGGTGTTTGGCGTAATTGGTTTCAGCGACTTTTGAATGTAAGGGTGATCCTCACACTGAGACGCTCGCTGTTTGAAAGAATGTTAAGGTTACCGCTCAACCGATTATCGGAGATGAAGACCGGTGGGATCATTTCTCGTCTAACTGACGATATCAACACCACCACAGGCCTGCTGCAAATGGCGGTCATATCGCCAGGCGTTGCCGCCATCCGTTTGGTGATCGCAATGATCATTTTGTTTGTGGTTAACTGGCAACTGGCCTTAACGGCCCTGGCCATTATTCCGCCAATCATGTTAATCAGCATGCTTGCCATTCGGCGAATTCGTCCGGTTTATCGAGCAATCCGAAAAGATGTTTCCTATGTGGATGGTCGCGTCGGAGAGGCTTTTCAGGGGATTCGCGCCGTTCGCGTTTTTTCAGGTGAGCATCGGGAGGAACAAGAATACACGATTGGGCATCATTCAATAACGCGGATGAAAATGTACGCTCGCAAGCGAGAGATCGTGCTGTGGAGCAGCTGGGGATTTTTGATGTCCCTTGTGAGCGTCGTCATCATTTGGGTCGGTGGCTACTGGTATATTTATAAGCAGGCCACGATTGGGGATATTATGGCGTTCCAAGTTTACACATTCATGTTGTTAAACCCGGTTTGGCAACTTGTTGAGTCGATGTCGGAACTGCAACGCTCATTAGCGGCCATGGAGCGTGTTTTCGAAATTTTGAATCTACCGGTGGATAAACCGGATCGCCCCAGTGCAGTACCGGCCCCTATGGAAATCGCCGAGGTGAAATTTGATCATGTTTGGTTTGCCTACGGCGATGATAAGCATGTCATCGAAGATTTCGATTTGACGGTGCCCGGTGGCAGCGTGATTGCCCTCGTCGGCCGCAGCGGTGCCGGAAAAACCACGGTCACGGATCTCGTGGCTCGGTTTTATGACCCGGTGCGAGGGCGGATCTTGTTGAACGGTGTTGATCTCCGCGATTATCAACTCGATTCCTACCGCGAGCTATTGGGAGTCGTTCAGCAAGAGGTGTTTTTGTTTGATGGAACCGTGCGGGAGAATATCGCCTATGCCGACCGTGACGCGTCCTGGGATGATGTGTTAGCGGCTGCCCAACGCGCTAATGCTCATGAGTTCATCGTGGATTTACCAGATGGTTACGATTCAATTATTGGCGAGCGGGGTGTGAAATT